>JANXTT010000088.1 GCA_025352225.1 Mucilaginibacter sp.
GGGTTTTGCGGTGGCCCATCAAAGTACGTAATAGTATAGGCCTTTTCCCCGGTGGAGGGGTCATCCTGCTTAGCCAAAATCACCACCTGGTCATAAGAGATGGTTTTCTCTTTCCATTTTTTAGGTTGCCCATTAACAATCAGCGTAACCTCGAACGGTTGCGCTTTTGATATAAAACTCTCTTTGCCCGGCAGCGCCAAATCGACCTCCCTATCGTCAGTGATGAGTTCATTATGATAAGGCGGCGGAACTTGCAAAAATATCTCATCCGCCGCTGCAATTTTACCCAAGACGCGAATTTGCTTGCCGGAAATATATTGTTCGTACCAGGTAAAGGGTTCGCTATTGATGGTAAATTTAAGCTTGTCTTTGACAAAGAATTGCTCTATATCCTTACGGGCAAGATCAACTTCTTTTTCATTACCGATCAATTCAGGCTCATAACCCGCTTGCACTACTAAGTACAAATTAACTGCCAGTGGGATACTGGCCAGCTCTTTTAACTGAGCCCCCGTCAGGTACTGATGGAAGGTTTCAAACTGTTTACCCTCTATAAAAAATTGCAAAGCTTGCGCTAATTTTGGGGTAAGCGCTCCCCCTTTATTTTCATTTGACATGATAATATTATTAAAATTTAAAAAGTGAAAAAGGCCCTACATATCATTTTTGTAGCGCAGGCTGGTATTACCAGGAAATGAAAATTGCTTTTTTACTTTTTTTTAATTTTAAATTCAACCATACACGCTCAAATAGGCATTTTTATGCCTTATTCGGTTGAAAACACTCAGAGGATTTGCAGAATTGCGAAAAAGAAGGTAAGTTTGAAGTGCAAGAACATTCTTACCTTAAGTCAAGAGCCTGTAAAGCTTTGGTCTTAATCGAATTAACAAAGTCATGGTAATTTCTGCCGTGGCTTTTTTTTTATATAATTTGCTTTACTAAGTCTACATCTATCGTTTCTCCCATCATACTGATTTCGTTTACTAAAATTTCAATAAGCCATCCTTTATTAATAGCCCTGATTTTAAAATCGTGTGCTGCCGTCTCCCTAAGCAGATCATCCTGGCTTAACAGCTTGTAGCCAGTTTGCTGCGCTAATACAAGTGCAGTTACTGTTTTAACAATAAACTGCAGTTTGTAAAAATGATGAAGCCGGTCTACTTCGCCCATCTGGCTTTCATCCAGGGTCACAACTTTAAGCAAGCCGGCGTCAACCATCTTTTGCGCCGTCAACTTATCGTTATTGATTGCTAATATCTTATGCTTATAACAGATGTCCGTAATGTGAAATGCTAATTCATCACTGTTAAAATATTTAAGTAGCCCTGACCTGTAAAAAGTTGCGGCCAGTTGAATCTCTGTTATAACGATATTGTTCATCTTAAAACTCTACTTGTTGTTTATAAATTTGCCTAAATTCAGCTTCATCCCAGCCTGAAAGTTTAGCGGCCTTATCAAATCCTATTTTCTTTTCACTTAGGCAACGGTAAAGCATTTGCAGGAATTTCTGAGGTTCTTCCGTACCATTATACTGCCCATATGCAACGTCAGGATAATCCGCGGTAAGCCATTTTTGATAGGATTCGTAAGTAATTAATTTTGTTACCCTGGCTCTGACCATTATCGCTTTAATAGAAATACCATAGATTTCCTTTATCCGTCGTAATTCCGGCATGGAGATAGCCGTCCTATTTTTGCCAAACTCCTGTTCCAATATTTCAGCAGGTAGTAATACAGCACCAGCAAAAGCATCGCAAATGCGTTCAATATCATCCATATCCAGGCTCTCTTGAATTTCTAACAGTAAATGCCCGAGTTCATGCAGGATCGTAAATCTAACCCTTGCCAAATCTTGCTGCCTGGCATTAAGAATAATAACAGGCACTCTTTTTTCTTCTGCCCAGCCGGACAAGCCCTCATGGCTGTAGTGGAAACCAAAATCAATTTTTAAGATCCTGATTCCTTTTTTCTCCAGAAAGCCGGAAATATTATAGATCGGTTCCTCTCCAAGTTTCCATTTTTTCCGTAGCTGCTTCGCGGCTTTTTCCGCTTCAAACGTATTGTTGATAATGATGTCTTCCAGTGGATTTTGAAACGCAACCAGTTCTTTGGCGATACGTTCCAATTCCAGATAATCATTCAATCGGGCGCTGGCAAGTTCTTCAACTTTACTTCTTTGAGCAGGGCTTAACAGCATACCCTCCCTGTAATTAACATTGTGCAGGTTAAATGCTACGTTCGTATCATTGTAAAAATAGTCAATGTCTTTTTCTAAGGCATCGGCTATGGATAATTGCATACTGCTGTCGGGCCTCCTCAATCCACTTTCGTAGTGACTGATCGCCTGCTTAGAGCAATTTGCCATAGATGCCAGTTCTTCCATTGATAGACCTCTTAGCAGTCTTGCGCGCGTGAGGTTGGTGGCAAATGTTTGTTCCATTGGTTTTCTTTCTGTTTCGGTGTAGACAAATATACAAAAACTGTTTTTTGTAAACAACTATTTTGATAAATTTATTTTCCTTACCCGGATAAGTAGTTTACGCTAAAATGAAAAAGACTTAACACTAACAGATAAAATATTATAAAAGGAACCGAAAACTAAATAAATTAGCCTTCTTTTAAAACCTCTATAAAGTAATCAATTGTAATATAAGGAAATAACAATTTGAAGACATTTTCATCTATACGTGAATTACTATTGGTGCTAAGCCGGGAACAAAAGCTCATCACGGAAATATTTGAGAAGCGCAAAGTCTTGTCCTATAAATATGACGATGCCTTAGAAGTGTTGGATTACAATGAGGATAAACTTCGGCTATTGCTTGATTTCGCGGTGCTTAGAGAAAATGGAGCTTATTTGGAGCTTGATGATCAGTTCCTTCAGTTTTTTGAACAGATATTAGAAGTAAATGAAGAAATAAATGTTTCCTACATCACGGAGAATCTCCAAACGATAAAGCAAAACATCATTTATTACCTGAAGGAAAATAGTGAAAGCCGGAAGTATAATTACCTAAGGCAGGTTAAAAGTGCCTTAAGAAAAACAGGGATCATTGCCATAAGAAATGTCGTTGACCTGAAACGTAATATCGACAATACTTTTAAGAATGAACCGAATTATAAAATAAAGAAGGCCAAACTGGAGCACCTTGACATTAAGCGAAATGACATTGCAACCCTCGTTACATTAACTGATAACCTGGTGGCTGGTGATGAGGAGCAAACTTTTTTCAAAACCGCTTCAGATGAAGAGTTGCAAAGGATCATTAATGCGTTGCGGGGGCAGCTTAATTTTTGCCGCCATAATTTAATTGACATACAAAAGCAAATTATAGAGTTTTTGAACCGCTTAAAATATCAAAGCGGATTGCTGGAAAAAATCAGACAATTAAAATATTTAAAAGACCAATTCGAATTAAAAAGCAAGACGAACATCGTCAAACTTTTGTTGACAGACCATGCACTGGTTTATGAGCCTAATCCAGTCTACTCCCTGAAGCTTTCTTTAGACCAGTTGCAAAGCGATGATGAAGCACTCGATGCCATTAAAAAAGTTGTGAGCAGAAACAAGACCGGCAACCATTCTGTCATTCAGCTTTCTGATAATAATTTATCAGACTATTTGCAACTTGATATTGAAGAGGTGGAACAAATAAATCTTGAGGCGGTTAAAAATAGTTTCCTTGCCGGAAGTAACAACCTGTTCGATTTTCTACAGACCTACGATTTTGGCAAACCGGTATCCTTTGAGGAATGCCTTACCATTTATTGCCAGCTTATTTCGCAATATGACCTGCAGTTCAGGTTGACCGGGGACTATCAAACCCGGCAGAACACAGAATATTTATTGATTTATCCGTTATAACATGCAGGAAATACCCAAACAGTCAGCAGAGGTTTTTGAAATACTGAATAAGGGCCAATTTATTTGTTCCGACAGCAGTAGAGAATCCGTGCGTAAGCTTTATTCGGCAATCAGCCAGGATTATGATTCTTATTGTGATTATTTCATGGGTATTAACCTGATCCTGGAAGAAGGTGATGAATACTACTACTTTGCGCGGTCCGAAAGCCGCGCGGAAATGGAACGTAAACTGGAAATTGCCATGAAATGGATTGACATTGTTGATTTTCTAAAAACGTTTGAAAATAGTTTCGGGTCAGGATTTCGATTCAAGCCTTCTGACTTGTTGGTAAGATTGAGCGTTGACGCAGATTTGAAAAATAAGTTAGAAGGTCTAAAAAAGTACGCGCCTGGAAAGGAAAAGCATTCGGAAATTATCGACAAGGTGTTAGATATTTTGGAGAAGGATAACTTTATCGAATTAGAAAATATCATCGTACATGAATATAAAACCCTGGCTTCATTTACGTACCTGGAAAAGTTGATACTGAACATAGACATACCTGAAGATATACAGCATGAGATACCTGAATAAGATCGTTTTTATAAACAGTGCGGGTATCTCTTATGCCGATATAAGCATAGATGGCAACGTTCATTTTATTGGAACCCAGGGGGTGGGCAAAAGCACTACACTTCGGGCGATACTATTTTTCTATAATGCCGATAAACTTAAATTGGGAATTGAAAAAGGCAAGCGTACGTTCGACGAGTATTACTTCCCCTACGGAAACTCTTTCATAGTTTATGAAGTCGCAAGAGAATCCGGCTACTTTTGTGTCCTGGCATTTAAGTCCCAGGGCCGCGTTGCTTTTCGTTTTATAGAGGGTCCATACAAGAAAGAAAATTATATCAATCCCGAGAACAAAGCAATGTCCTGGGAGCAAATCAGGGGGACTTTTTCCGGGACAAATATCTACACACGGAAAATTGAACGGTATGAAGAATACCGGGACATTCTATATGGCAATAACAAAGGCCTTAATGCGGAATTTCGTAAGTATGCTTTGATTGAAAGCAGGCAGTATCAAAACCTGCCCAGAACTATCCAGAATGTATTTTTGAATTCAAAGCTGGAAGCAGAATTTATTAAACAGACAATCATCATGTCCCTGAATGAAGAGGACGTAAAAATTGACCTGGACCAATATGAACTTCACCTTAAAGACTTTGAAGTCCAACTGGATGATATAAGCAAATGGAGCAATAAGAATCGCTCTGGCGAAGTCGTAGTTCGGCTGATCGCAGATGCTATCTCCAAATCGTACACGGAAATTTGCTTTTTGGAAAAAGAAAAGTCAATTGTTGCAACACAACTGATCACCAACCACGCTTTCTTCGAAAAGGCATTGCCAGGAATAATGAAGCAACTTGAAAACGAAAATGAAAAGTTAAGCGCAGCCAATAAAAAGGTGTCAGAAGCAGATCAGCGGTTTGAAGACAAAAAGGAAAAAATCGTAAAAGAAATTACCCTACTGACTGGAAAATTGAATGAGGCAAAGCAAAAATCCGAAGGATACGAACGTATAAATATCCATCAACTAATAGAACGGGTCAATAAGCGATCAGAATGGGAAAGCAGGAAAGAGAAATTACAAAAAGAGCAGGCGCTGCTAACCGCCCGTTTTACAGAGATAACGGCCAAGTTTGATGCCTTAATTGGTCAAAATAAAAATCATTTGAACGACTTTACTAATTTAAAAAATGCTGAAAAAAATAACAGCAGGGAAGTTTTTTATAAAAGTAAAGAAGTGATTGGTCTCCAGTGTGACGAATTGATCGCGGAGATTGAAAAGGAAAACACAGAAACGAAAGCAAACGCGCAGGAGCTTATTTCAATCAAGACATCAAATCTCCATAAGTTGGAAATCAGGAAACGTGAAGTTGAATTAGAACGCTGGTATGAAAGGGAAATAGAAGAGTGTAAAAATAGTATAAGCGAAGCTAACCGGGTGATACACGCTGCCGGCATCGAAATAGCAGGATCTAAAAAACAATTAGAATCGATACAAAAGCAATGGGATTTTGATCTTGCAAAGTTTGACAACGAATATAATCATACCTGCGCACGACTTGAGGAAACGATTTTAAGTGCTAAAAAAAGCATTGAGCAAATAAACACACTGATTAATAACCGAAAAAATTCGCTTTTTGATTGGCTCAATGAAAATAAGCCTGGGTGGGAAAAAACTATAGGAAAGGTGATTAACCAGGAACAGGTGTTATTCCATACTAGTTTATCTCCGCAAAATACAACGGGCGGATCGACTAATTTCTATGGTCTCGAAATTGACCTGAAAGAAATAAGCACCTCTGTTAAAACAATCGCTGATTATGAAAAGGAAGTACGGAAGCATGAGGACCAGATAAAGAAATCGGAAGCAACGGTTAGAACTTTAGGAGAAGATAGGGTAAAGGAACAGGATAGGTGTAAAAAGAAATACCAGCCTCAAATAAAATCGTTAAAGGACTTAATTGCACTTAAAGAATATGATTCGCAGAAGGCCATTTCCGCAAAGGATCAAAAGACAGTGCAGCTTGATGATAATCACCGTAAAGCCATAGAAGAAAAAAATGCGGCAATAAGATCGATAAAACTGGAAATTGAGGTTGCAAAAGAAGAGAAGCAAGCGACCGATGAGCAGCTAAGGGTTTTAACAAATCAGGTTAGGAACCAGGTGGAAGTAAAAAAGAAAGAGCGGGATAACAAAATTTCCAAAGAGAATACCAGCTTGCAAGAGACTTTGAATAAGCTATCTGAAGACATTAAATCCGAAGATATACAGGTGCAATCCCGCATTAATGACCTTCATCTGCAGGCCAGTAAAGCCCTGGAACATGCCGGCGCAGACACCATGCGGCTCAACGCAATTGACACAGAATTTGTCGCGATAGTTGAGGAGCTGCAGTTTATCGAAAATAACAGGCAAACGGTTTCTGAATATGGCAAGGATAAACGTGAGTTGTTTGACCTGATTGACAAATTTAAGTCAGATAAAAAGATTTATGAGAACCAGTTGGCCACAGAAAGGCAACGTCACGAAATCGCTAAAGGCAAGCTTCAGGAGTTGGTGATCAAATTGAACCATATCATCGCAGACCTGGATGCTTCTCAAAGAAAAATTGAAGAAGATATCCTTGCATTTGACCATTTCAGCCAAACGGAAGTTTTTTCAAAACTTGATCCTGCTGCTCTTATTGTATCTGAATCCGTTAGAACCACAAGGCGGCTTAAGGATTTGATCGATGAAATTAATGACAAGAGCTTTTCAGTAAGGGACAAACTTGACGACTTGCGCACATCCATACAAAAATTTTTAAGCCATTTTTCGTTGGCAAATATCTTTGGGTTTAAAACCAATCTTATTGAGACCAACGACTTTTTCCTTTTTGCCGAAAATTTAAAGGAGTTTCTGGAGGAAGACAAAAT
>JANXTT010000138.1 GCA_025352225.1 Mucilaginibacter sp.
TGCAATAGTTTTTGATTAGACTTTTAAAACTAATCTCAAAAAAATCATTTACCTATAATCATTTCTTATGAAAGTTTCCAAGGCATTAACCATTAAATTGTTTTAGTTATATGCATGCGTTGTGTAAAAATATAAACGCTATTGTAACGCTACCTTTAGTAGCATTATGGGTTGTTGCTTTTTTGTTTTTTACCGGCTTAAACGCGTTTGCTTTTAAAACAAGGTATTATAAGGCACTTACAACCGATACTACCGTTTGTGGCAGTGCCGTTACATTAAATGCAACCACAGGGCTAGCCAATTATAAATGGAACACTGGTGCTACAACACAATCTATAACCGTAACAAGTTCAGGCAGTTACTGGTGGGAAAATACAGACTATACAAACAACAAGGTAGCTAACGGAGATTTTTCGCTTGGTAATACAGGTTTTACAAGTAGTTACACGGCTCCGGCTTCGCCACCACCGGGAAATTGCTGCGGTTTATTAAGTGTTGAAGGTAATTATGCCATTGCAAGTAATCCACGTAATACACACACTAACTTCGCTTCATTTTATGACCATACTGTTGGTACCGCGGCTGGTAAAATGATGGTTATTAATGGTGCCGCAACACCTAACGTTACCGTATGGCAAGAAAACATAACCGTTACACCAAATACAACTTATGTTTTTTCAGTATGGTTTGCTTCGGTATACAGTGCCAATCCTGGTCAATTAAATTTTTCTATAAATGGTAGTCCATTAGGTACCACAGTTTTGTTGTCATCTACAACGGGGCTTTGGCAAAACTTTACAACAACATGGAGCTCCGGGAGCAGCACATCGGCAACAATTGGCCTTGTCAATCAAAATACTGCAACTAATGGCAATGATTTTGCTTTGGATGATATTGTATTTGCCCCGATAACTCATCATGATATTACAGTAACACTTAATCCTAACCCTGTTGTAAGTACAACTAATCCATCACCCGCGTGCGCCGTTTATGATCTTACGAAAGCAATAAACGGGTATGATGCAAGTACATATAATTACTTTTTTAAAAACCCTGCAGGCACCAGTATCACATTAGCCAACGCGCAGGCTATTAGCCAGAGTGGCACATATACCATTAGTTCGCAAAACAAAAGTACTGGTTGCCAATCAGCATGGCAGTCTGTAAGTGTAACTATAAATGCCGCTCCGTCTAAGCCCATTGTATCATCATTATAAAGTAAATAACTGACTAAATTAAATAATATGGAAACTTTCAAACCTTTAAAAATCGTTTTAACGATGCTGTTGATTTTAGTAATGCATATTACATTAGCACAAGCCGCGCCGGGCCCTAGTGATTCAACATCAGTAGCTCCACCTACCGGTACGGCTAATAAAATAATTTGCGCAGGTCAAACCATATCCATCAGCGGCCCTCAAGATGCAAGCAATGTTGATTATCCCAGCTACCAATGGTATAAACTGGATGCCGCAGGAGTAGCCCATTTAACCACAACTACAACCCGCACCTATACAGAAGTTTCCACTACAAAAGGTTATTATAATTACCAGGTTGTAACAGTAAACGCGAGTGGTTGTACTTCGCCCATGTCTGATATATTTAAAATATATGCCCTACCTGCCATTACAGCAACAATAACAACGTCAAACACGAGCAATACCATTTGTTCTGCTGGGCAAAGTTCTATAATACTTACTGCAGTGCCATCCAATCCAACGGCTTATACCTATAATTATCAGTGGACCAGAAATGGGGCAAATATTGCCGGGGCAACCAGTAACACTTATACTTTAACAGAGCAAACAAGCGGCACCGTTACCATGGGCGTAAATATTACCTATGCATTAAATACAGCTTGTGCAGGTACAGCAACAAAAACTATAACAGTATCACCGGTTCCGGCAAAACCAACAATTACGGCTAACTAATTAAATTAACGCAGGAGCCTTAAATGCATGTTTATAAACTAATATATAGCTGCGCCTTGTTTTTGTTTGGAACCACTATAGCTTTTGCTCAGACGAATAGTGGTTCCACGCAGCAGCTTAATAATGTGTTTACCCTGCACAATGGCGCAACTATTATTTTACATGCCAATACAAGCAATGCGGCAGCATACCAATGGTATAAAGATGGGGTTAAGATAGTGGGGGCAATTAAAAAAGATTATAAAACGGGTATTTCGGGTATGTATATGGTAAGGGCTTTTAATACGCAGGGATGTATGTCAGATCAATCAGACGAGGTTCAGGTAATTGGTACTCCGGCAACCACCAAACCTGTAATTGAAATTCCCGCAACTGTGACCCCGGGCATTGATACATTGGTTGATTTAATGATCTCGCTTAAATCTTCTAACAAAAAAGCTGTAATGGGTGAAAGTTTTGAATATGAGTTAAAGGTAAATAACCGAAGCGATCTTACAGCCCACCAGGTTGAAGTAAAATACCAAATACCTTCGGTAATCAATCTTTTACCTATTAAACAGTCAATTAAAGGTGATTTTGAATACAACCCCAAATTAAATACGTTAACCTGGAAAATACCTAAGCTGGATGGTAAAGCCTCTGTCAATTTGAATGTAACAGTAAAGGTTTTGCATTCTGGAATAATAGAAAGCACGGTGCATGTAAAAGGCAGGGAGAAAGACCCCATAATGGCGAATAATGTGGCAACTGAAAATCAACAAATTAATGGCTTAAAGGTACCCACGGTTTTTACGCCTAATGGCGATGGGTTGAATGATACATTTATGATACCGGGTCTGGAATTATATAGTGAAAATGAAATTACCATTATTAACCGTTGGGGTAACCATTTATATGAAAAGAAAAACTATAACAATGAGTGGGCAGGGGAAGGATTGGCAGACGGTACTTACTTTTATGTATTGAGAGCCAAAAATGCATCGGGTGTGTGGGAAACTTATAAGGGATATATCACATTACTACGATCACGAATGTAAGTGGAGACATAAATACGATTACAATGAAAAGAATTGCATTATTTGCCAGTCTTGTTTTTGCCTTTTTAACAGCAAATGGGCAGCAGGACGCACAGTTTAGCCAATATATATTTAATGGTATATATATTAACCCTGCCTATGCGGGCTATAAACAAGATATGTACCTGCATAGTTTTGCCCGGTCGCAATGGACGGGTTTAAATGGCGCTCCCCAAACTTATGCCGTTGCCGGCGATGTTGCTGTAAATGATGGAACAGTAGGATTAGGTTTGCTTTTAAGTCATGATCAGATTGGTGCCCAAAGTACTACCGCCGCTTACGGTAATGCGGCGTACCGCATAGAATTAGGTAAAACAGGCGAAACATCGTGGCTTGCTTTTGGCATAGGCTTTGGAATTTTGCAAAGTGGCTTAGACGGTACAAAATTATATGCGGCTCAAGCCGGGGATAGTAATGTTCCATTAGGTTTTCAAAGTGCTATTTTACCCGATGCCCGGATAGGGGTATTATATACCACCGACCATTTTTTTGCA
This sequence comes from Mucilaginibacter sp., assembly GCA_025352225.1. Lineage (GTDB taxonomy): Bacteria > Bacteroidota > Bacteroidia > Sphingobacteriales > Sphingobacteriaceae > Mucilaginibacter. The sequence goes on from JANXTT010000138.1 coordinate 3,502, forward strand.
GGGGCCTCAATTGATAACCTTTTGCCGCAATATATGCATATAACTACCAGCGACCAGAGTTTAACTGTGGTAATACCAAAGCCACACCGCTATTTTACCGTAGGTGCTTTATTTGCATTAAATGACGAAACCAAAATTAAACCCTCTATTTTAATAAAAGATACGCAGGGGGCTCCCACAAGTATAGACTTAAATGCCTTTGTTTTATTAAATGATAAACTTTGGCTCGGCGGAACTTATCGTACAGGGCTCTCGGTTTTTAAAAAGAATCTTCCCGCCGGTTTATCATCCTCCAGCGCGTTGGTAGCCATGGCTGAGTTTTTTGTAAACAAAGACCTCCGGATAGGTTATGCATTTGATTATTCTTTAAATAAATTGGGGAGTTATGGGTACGGCTCCCACGAACTATCTATAGGGTTTTCCATAAAATCTAAAAGAAATGATGTTTCCAGAACATGCTATTTTTAATATGTCCTTAAGATCATACAAGCATGATTTCAAATGATCGGCGTGTTTAGAGACGTTGATAAATATATTACGCTATCTGATAGCGTCGCCATAAAAAATGCCGCGTCCATGGGTGCCTACATATACGCGTCCATACGTTTTGGGATCGCCAGTAATTTGCAATATTAAACTCCAAAGATGTTTGTCGTCATTAATACGGGTCCAGATTTCCCCTTTATCATTAGATCGGAAAATACCATCTTCTCCGTTAATTACGCCGGCAATATACAGGGCTGGAAAATTAGTATCAGGTGCCGCCTTGCCAAATCCAAATGCATGTATTTCCTGAACCTTATTTGTTTTTTCAAAGGGCTTATCAATATTATCAGTATGATACAACCCATCAAATGCGGCCAACCATAAGTCGCCTTCCTTACCCGGCGTGGCGTATAGATGGTCTTGCCCACCACGTATATCGCCGCGTTTAACAGGTTGTGGCAAGCTATTTGGCAAATGCAATGTATGCCCATAAAATGAGTTCCCACTATCGCTACTTGTATACAATATTCCATCAAATAAAGCCAGTGCATAAAACTTGGCATCATTAACAGGATCAGCTATGGTGCGGATATTTGTTGGTAAACCCGCTATTGGTTTCCACGAAGCTCCGTTATCATCTGTAATATAAGGCATGCTATGTTCAGGCGTCCATATCCAAACTTTGCCCGATGCTGATATACTTATTGAGCCACGTTTACTCTCGGCTTGGGGTACGGTTTGTGTGGGGTGCCATGTTTTACCGCCATCTAATGTATACCCTATATTTCCGCCACCTACTTGCGTAGAAGCTTCGCCTACTCTTAACATGATATTGCTGTTTTGAGCAGCGCAAACTATTGCATCTGTATTGGCGAAATGCGGGTTTATAAAGTTTCCTTCGGGTACCGGCTTATCCAATTTATGATGTACAAAGCCTCCATAATCGCCAATAGCCGACACCAATGGGACACCCTGAGGCGGACTTAAAAGGTCGAGCCCGACAGTTTCTTCAATGCCGTTGTTCACTACACCCCAGGTTGTTGGTTTGCCGCCATCAACGTTAGTTAAATTAAAGGTTTCGTGCAAGCCATATCCTGTTGTAAATATGGCATGGTCAGCGTTCGACGGATCAATTTCCAAATCAAATAACCAATGGATACCTGTGTGAGCAACATACGGTGCTAAGCTATAATCAAACCTGCCAGCTCCGCCAGCTGTGAATATGGGCTTCCATGTTTTACCTGCGTCTATACTACGAAAAATATCCTCACCACCAGCCTTACCATACCGGTTAAAAGTACTCACTATAATGGATTGTGGATGATGGATATCTACTGCAACCGCGGCGTAGCCAAATGCTTTTCCCTTGTCAGGGTCGGGTTTAACCGGAGTAATGTTTTTCCATTCGCCAGTTTGCGTATTATATTGATAAAGCGCGCCGTCGGTCATGGGTGTGGGGCCCGGACTAGTGCCGTATGTTATATACATCATTCCATCGGGTGCTAATACGGCATGTGTGGGCATCCAATCTATGGGTTGCCCGGCCAAGGGCTGCCAGGTTAAGCCGCCATCGCTGCTGCGAAACAGGCTTTCTTTTCCTTTCTGCGACGTGCCAGCATATATAATAGACGTCGCGTTATTTTGGATGCCGCTCTTAGGGTCAAATAAAACAAATATGATCCCGTTGGTACGGGGCCTGTAGCGAAAACCCTGCCCACGATTTGCTCCTTGTGGTGGAGTTGGCACGTCAGGATTGGCAATCGCCGGGAAGCTTGTTACCTGTTTCCAGGTGGCTCCATGGTCTGAACTTTTCCATAAACCGTCAAGTCGTGTGCCCATGTAAACAATGCTTCCATTATTAGGGTCAACAGCCATGCGTTCGCCGTTTCCTCTTCCGTTCTCGTTGCCGCCCATTCTAAAGGGTACATTGGTACGTTCAAATGTTTTACCCTTATTGTTAGATCTTAAAATAGCATTAGGGCCCGGCGAACTGGTGTACGTACCGCAGGCCATGTATAAACGGTTTGCATCTGCCGGGTCAAGTGCAATGCTTTCAACCCCCATCAAATTACTCTCTTTATAAGACACCCAATCCAGTAATGGTTCCCATGTTTTTGATAGATCATTCCAGCGATAGGCTCCACCCATATCGGTGCGGCAATATAAAACCCCTTTGGCGGTTGGATGATATACTAAACCATCTACAAAACCACCGCCGCCTATTTGTACACTCTTCCAGTTATATGGCTGTGCTTGTTGTTGAGCATTTACCGATACTATAAAACAAAATATACCGCAACAGAGAAAGATGTTTTTCATAACAAGCATTTTAGCAATGGGCAAAATTAAATATTTGGCAGCTGCTGGTATGTAACAATGTGATAGATAAGATGAGTGGATTTTAATTTAGTGCGGACAAGAAGTTTATAATATCTTTAACGTGAACAGCTAATTATAATAGATTTTAAACGTACTCCTAAATTTATGACCCGAAGAACTATCATAGCGTTGTTTGTTTTATTGAACCTGTTTGCTTGTAAGCAAAAAAAATCAAACAACTACGCGACACAAATTCTAGGAGAATGGAAATCTACGAGGTATGGCATTGATAAAAAAGACTATGCATTTTTAAACAATAACTTCTGTGAGAATAAGTTAGGTTATTTAACTAGAAATCCAGGACATAATCCGGATAAGAATATTGTAACATTTTTGGGAACTAAAACTAAATATGAAATTGAAGGAGATAGTTTAAAAATATTTAACCTTAGCAGCAAAACGTGGGATAGGATGCAGATATTGAGTATGGTTGGAGATACGCTTGATGTAGAAAATAACAACGGTACTTTTGTGAAGTACACTAGAGTGCATTATAAAATTGATACCACTTTATCGCAATTTGATCAAGTTGTCGTTTCAGCGTCAGGATGTTTTGGTTTTTGCCCGGCAAATAATGTAATGGTTGATCAAGCTGGCGAAATTACATACTATGGCGAGATATACTCTAAGAAAGGCTTTTATGGGTCAAAAATAGGGACTCAACAATTCGAAAAAATTAAGCGGGGTTTTCCTTTAATTGATCTTACTAACCTGAAGGAGACTTACGGGGGCGGAGGTTGTGGTGAAACGATAAGTGTAACTTTTATAAAAGATCATCAGATCATAAAAACAATTGAAGACTTTGGAGATCAAGCACCAACAGAATTTGTGTGGGCTTATACAGCTGTAAGGTACTTGTATCAGCAAGTAAAACTTGATACCTTAAATAAACTTCCGCCAGCGTTTAATATCCACCGGCTTCAATTCGGATACGGTAACAAAATATCCCACTTGGGTCAATCAGAAAACTTTTATTTGTGGAATTTACTTAAGCAAGCTAAAGAAACGAATCAATTGGTTAAGGGTAAATACAATTTAAAGTTTGAAGGTAACCATCAACTATTAAAAATTGAAACCGATGGGCAGCTATACCAGTTTATATCTAAAAACGGTAACAAACATACTTATGATATTGGTTTCAACTTTGTAAAAAGAAATCCAAAAGCTATGGGTTTTAAAATCAAAAATGAATATGATTATCCCTACTGAATTAAAAACGCATCCATTGCTTTGGTAGGTTTACCGGTATTATCAAATGCGCCTAATGAATAGCTTTGCCAGTTGTATGCCTCTGGTTCCCAATAAAATACGCCCAGTCCGTTGCCGCCTGTAACCGAGTTTGTTTTAGTAATCAGGTCCGTTAAAAACGAGTTACATATCGTTGGCGAATTTACATCCATACCAACTTCGCAAATCATTACTTGTTTACTGTAGCGTGCTACCATATCATTCATATTCGTTAGGCACTGCGCATTAAGGGTTGACCAGTTGGTTGTTGAAGGATAGAGCGACATGCCGATTATATCGTAATTTACGCCATTGGTTTTAAGCCCGTCAAACATATAGCGGAAAAGGTTATTATCATAGCCATTGGAGATATGAACAATTACTTTGGTAGTTGTACTCACTGCTTTAACTGCCGCGGAGCCACTATTAACTAACGCGGCAAAATTGGCCATGTATTTAGATGCGCGGCCCTCTTCCCATAGCATGCCATCATTGGTCTCATTACCTACCTGTACCCAATCAGGTGTTATCCCGTTTGTTTTTAAGGCATTCATTACATCAAGGGTATGGTTGTAAACAGATGTTTTTAAGGCATTAATATCCTGGCCCATCCATGCCGCGGGTTTATTTTGTTTACCCGGGTCGGCCCAGCTATCACTATAATGAAAATCGATCATGATCCTCATACCTAAAGTTTTGGCGCGCATAGCTTTAACAATAAGGTCGGCCTTATTGCACCAGTTATCAGCCGGGTTAACCCAAACCCTTAGCCGTATGGAGTTAATACCCTTATCTTTTAATATCTGCAAAATATCTTGTTGGGTGCCGGCCGAATTATAAAATTTATAACCAGAACCTTCCATCTGAGTTATCCAGCTAACATCAGCACCTTTAGCAAAGGTTGCAGGTAATCCGATAGGGGCAGGTGGAGTTGTTGTGGCAGGAGGTTCAGGAGTTGGAGTTGAGCCGCTTTTGCCACAACTTATTATTGATATGGATAGGATAAGCAAAGCCATCCATTTAATTTTATTGATCATGATTTTTATGTCAGTTATAATATCCCCTCAGCAAATAAGCTATTCAACGTATTCAATTTGCGCTAAGTTGTGTATATGGTTATTATACAAATAGAGGCAATCTAAATATCTTTAACTTGTTCAAATAGTTATATGTTTTGTTCAATAAGGTATAACTGGCTAAATCAAACATTATTGCGCACTGCAAAGCTGCCATTCTAATAGTGCGGGCTCTAAAGTTTTGTTTTCGATAAGCAGCCTGAAATATTGCGCTTTTACCGACTTGAAATTTTCTGTATGCCCGGCGCCTTCTGTTTTAGCCCGCAAAATGGTTATCCAGTCGTTCCCCAACTTATATTGCAAAGTAATATCCTGCTTTTTTTGCTCCCACGGAAACCAGGGTTCATCTATAATGATAGCTCCAATAGCAGTAGGCTTTTCAAGATTAATTTCAATACTAGCCTTGCGTTCACCTTTTGCAGCCTCCCAGCGCGTTTGCCTGTCGCCATCAACAAGGTTTTTGCCTCCGCTGGCTTCGTCTTTTTGCGACGATACAGTTATCGGTTTGCCAGCACTTGGGAATGGGTTTACTATAGGTTCGCCTTTAAACTCAACAACTATAACAGTATTAATTTTGTCTAAAGCCAGACTTGGGATTTTAATAACAGAATGGCCCGCTTTAGTTTCAACCTTTAGCAATTTCCCGGGGCTTGCCAATAAATAGGCCTTGGTTATTTGGTTAGCCATTGGTACTGACAATTCGCCGTTAAGGGGATAATCAAAAACATGCAGGTAAAGTTTTTGACCTTTTCGTGTGCAGCGGCCCCATGGCAGATATGAAAATGGGCTGGCCGAAGTACCATAAATCGATTCATGATTAGTTTTTATCCAGGTGCCAATTTCTGCAAGGCGATCAATACTGGCTTGCGGTATTTCTCCCTCGGCTGTTGGGCCAACGTTAAGTAGCATATTTCCGCCTTTACTTACCACATCTGCCAGGTTTCGTATTAAGGTTTCGGTACTTTTCCAATTCTGATCATTGGCCTTATACCCCCATGTATCATTCATTGTCATACAGGTTTCCCAGTTACGCCCCGGGAAACCCGTAGCGGGCACAAATTGCTCTGGCGTTTCTGTATCACCTTTATAACCTCCGCCCAAACGATTATTAGTTATCAAATTAGGATGTTCTTTTAAGATAGGTTGAAATTTTGCGGCTCTTTCAGGAGTCATATTTTGTGGAGTATCCCACCATAAAATATCAATATTGCCATAGTTGGATAAAATTTCACGTACCTGCGGTACAGCTATAGTATCAAGATAAGCGTCCATATCTCCATTTTGGGCTTTATCCCAATATCCGCCAGAGGCGGCACCACCCTTGTGGTTCCAGTCCTGAGCCTGCGAATAATAGAACCCTATTTTGATGCCTTGTTTGCGGCAGGCCTGCACTAACGGTTTTAAAAGATCTTTGCCATATGGTGTTGCATCTACAACATCCCAATCGGTAACTTTCGAGTTGAACAAGGCAAAGCCATCATGGTGCTTAGCGGTTATAACAATGTATTTCATACCAGCGTCTTTCGCCATTTTAACCCAAGCTTCGGCATTGTATTTAACTGGGTTAAACTGTTTGGCATAACTTTTATACTCAACAACCGGAATTTTAGCATGATTCATAATCCATTCTCCAATGTCTGGAATTTGTTTGCCTTTATAAGAACCTGCCAAAGCGGAATAAACGCCCCAATGAATAAACATACCGAATTTGGCATCTTTCCACCAAGCCATTTTATCGGGTTTTATTGATGTTTGAATAGTTTGAGCGTATGATTGGCCTAGCACAAATAATAAAAATACTATTATTAATGATTTTTTTTTCATCTGGTTCTTTTTGATTTGAAGCTTCCTGAAAACAATCGTACAAAAAATTTTTGTAAATAATGAGAAGAAAAAAAATAATTGTTATTTTTACATTTATAAAAATTAGTTCGTACATTAGTTTTATAATAACCAATGGTTAGGCCAGCTTTAGCGTCGTCTAACCTTATAAACCAGCAAAGTTGCAAAATGTAATTATGCGTATTTCAATTTAAATCTACCATTGAATTAAGTATTAATATATTTTTTTGGGAATTTTAAATGTTCGGGATGTGAAAAAATTGACAAAGATGACTGACGAAGAGATCCTACTGGAACTAAAAACTGCTGATGATACCACCGGTTTTGTTGAAATATACAATCGGTATTATGCTCAGTTGTATTCCGCTGCTCGTAAACGTTGTTCTTCATCAGAGGTAGCCGAAGAAATAGTGCAGGATTTGTTTATTAATTTATGGATTAATAGAGCAACCGTGACAATCCATACCTCACTGAGTGGTTATTTGTTTACATCTGTTAGAAACTTAGTATTAAATCACATTCAAAAAGAAGCAGTTAGACGGAGATACCAAGAATCAATATGTTTGGAAAAAGTAGATTATGATAATTCTACCGAAGAGATTGTTATAGTGAATGATTTAACCCATAGTATTAATGTTAAATTGAGTACCCTGCCTGATAAGTGCCGCTCTGTATTTGAACTGAGCCGTAAGCAGCATAAAAGCAATAAACAAATAGCCTTTGAGCTTGGGATATCCGAAAAAACGGTTGAAAACCATATCACCCGTGCTATAAGATTTTTGCGTGTTAGCCTTCAAAGTATTTTAATTCCAATACTTGCAATATATTTAAACAAGCTTAAATAAAAACCTTTTATTTAATTATTTTCAAAACTTGGTTAGGGGGTAGGCTTCCCTAAGCTGTCTTTGATATATAAGCCCATACCCTTATTATATTACACCCATTTTTACCCACCCATGAATAAAATTAAGCTATTTAAAAGATCAGGATTTGCTATTTTTTCGATGTTGTTTTTGTTGATTTCAAATGAACTTAAAGCGCAAGAAAAATATCAGGCAACCTGGGAGTCTCTATCACAATATAAAACGCCCGATTGGTTTAGAGATGCCAAATTTGGTATTTTTATTCATTGGGGTGTATATGCTGTGCCCGCATATGGATCAGAATGGTATCCCCGCAATATGTATCAGCCGGGTACAAATGAGTATAAGCACCATATTGCAACCTATGGCAATCAAGCCACATTTGGTTATAAGGATTTTATCCCAATGTTTAAGGCAGAAAAATTTGATCCGGATGCATGGATTACCTTATTTAAAAAGGCAGGTGCTAAATATGTGGTTCCGGTTGCCGAGCATCACGATGGTTTCGCCATGTATAAAACATCATTAACCAAATGGAATGCATTTGAAATGGGGCCTAAGCGCGACGTTTTGGGAGAATTAGCAACCGCTATCCGAAAACAAGGCCTTATTTTCGGTTTATCATCGCATCGTATAGAACATTGGTGGTTTTATGGAGGCGGGCGTAAATTTACTTCAGATGTCATAGATCCTAAAAATGCAGATTTTTATCCTCCGGCAAATGTATACGACCCTTTTAATCCTAAAGATAAGGCACCTACTATGACACCTGAATTTATGAACGACTGGCTGTTGCGTTGTACCGAATTGGTGGATAAATATAAACCGCAGTTGTTTTGGTTTGATTGGTGGATTGAGCAGCCCGAACTGGAACCCTATCGTAAATCATTTGCATCATACTATTATAACCAGGGCCTGGAGTGGAACAAAGAGGTAGTTATTAATTATAAAAACAGCATTTCATATCCTGAGAAAACAGCCGTTTTAGATCTGGAACGTGGTAAACTGGATGGTGTTAGAGCGCTACCATGGCAAACAGACGATGCTATTGGCAACATATCATGGGGGTATACAAAAGATAATACTTTTAAAAACGCGCAATACATCGTTACTAATTTAATTGATATTGTAAGTAAAAATGGCAACTTATTATTAAATGTAGGCCCGCGGGCAGATGGGACGATTACCGATCAGGAAACAGAAGCCTTACTGGGTACCGGTAAATGGCTTGACGTAAATGGCGGTGCAATATATGGAACCCGCCCATGGAAACTATATGGAGAAGGGCCAACCAAGTCTGCCAGTGGTCAGTTTGCGGATCAGAAAGTGCCTTTCAACGCACACGATATCCGTTTTACTACAAAAGGAGATATATTATATGCAATCGCCTTAGGTATTCCAACTGAAGATATCAGCATCAGGGCTTTGGGTATAACAGCCGCGAATGGCAAGATTGCATCAATCGCGTTGATGGGAGAAACAGCAAAAGTATCATGGGTGCAAAAGCCTGCGGCATTGGTTATTCATCAAGTTAAAAAGTATCCGTCAGAACACGCTGTAGTTTATCAGATCAATTTTAGCAAATAATTTAACTTTTTTTGAAATTCGCTTGGGGGGTAAGCCTAAGCAGACTGTCATATATATTGTAAGCATTGTTATAACGTTTTTAACTTAATATAATGAAACCTATTTCACCGGAATTGATACAAAAGTATCTAAAAGGGAACTGCTCTTTAGAAGAGGAGGCTCTTGTGCTTAATTGGTACAATTCATTTGAAAGTATGGCTGATCCATATTATGAGCTTTCACCTCAACAACAGGAGGATTTAAAAGATAGGATGCTGCGTAATATTGAGTCTGAAATTGGTGAGAGCCCAAACGAAAAGCATGGTGGAATTAAATATTTAAGATATTTTGTTTATTTAATTGCTGGCGCAGCGGCCATTTTTTTAATCCTGAATACCCCAAGGGTTTTAAATACAACAACTAATAATCAATTTCAGGCTAATAATTCCTCTATCCCCGATGAACAGATTATTATAACCAATAAAACTAAAACTATATATAAACAAATACTGCCCGACAATAGCATTGTATGGCTTAGCCCCGATGCCCAAATAAAGTATCATAAAATATTTAAAAAGAATTTACGGGAGATTACCTTATCCGGAGAGTCTTTTTTTGAAGTTACAAAGGATAAAAAGCATCCCTTTGTTATTTATAGCGATAATATAACTACCCGGGTTTGGGGCACTAGTTTTAGGGTAAGGGATATTAAAAATGCAGCAACTGCTGAGGTCGCGGTAATTACGGGTAAAGTATCTGTAGAAATAGCGCAAGGTAATAAAAGAGGTGGCTTATTTAGGAGTAATTCATCCTCAATATCAAATGTTATGCTGCTACCTAAACAAATGGTAACCTATAAAAAGGTTGAGAATAACTTACAAATAGGTAAAACAAATAAAACACCATCATTAAGTATTTGGGAAAAGACAGACCTTTCCTTTGATAAAATTCCGCTGGGTGATGTTATACACACATTAAATAAGCAGTATCATGTTGAAATAATACTTCATGATAAAAAATTAGAAAACCTACTACTCCGCGCAGATCTGAATGATCAAAGCTTACCTGATGTGCTGGAAATGTTAAAAAAATCTTTAAAGTTAACTTATGTAACCGATGGGAAGAAATTTACGTTACAAAGAGACTATACACGATAAACCAATTATTAACGAACCTAAACCTCCGATATGAAGAAATAAAACTTACAAAAATTCTTAAGATGAAAATAGGAGTGCTTGCGACACCCCTATCTTTCAAGTTCCCCAGCGTCTGGACAACGCCTGTATTAACAGGTAGTGGGGTTTTTTGTCTCATTTTTTAACCAAATAAAACATTCTAAATGTATGAAATATAATTTACAAACATCCATTGACTGGTGTAGAATCATGAAAATAACCTGTAGTCAGCTATTTATAGCAATTATTTTTACTGGGATCTCTCTGGCTAATTCCAGCCATGCGCAAAGTATATTAACTCGTCAGGTTGATATATCTGCAAATAACATGGACCTAAATATTTTTCTGAAAAAACTAGAAAAAGCAGCCGGGGTAAAATTTGTTTACTTCCAAAACACCATCGAAACCGAACAGAAAGTAACGATTGACGCTCATCAGGAAAAGCTGGATAATATATTAACTGAGCTTTTAAAACCTTACAATATTAATTTTGATGTAGTGAACGATCATATTGTATTAAGTAAGGGTGCTGTTAATCAGGGATCAACAACAGCGAATAATAATTCAACAAAAGTTGAGTATTCGCAAACTGTCTCGGTTAGCGGTAGGGTTACAGATGCTAATGGAGAACCGTTACCGGGTGTGATTATAAAATTAAAGGGAACCAGCATTGCCACCAATACTGATATCCGTGGTACATATACCATTAATATTCCTGATTATAATGGGGTGCTTATATTCACTTATATTGGATATACTACACAAGAGATTGCACTAAACGGAAGCAAAAGTATCAATGTACAAATGGTTGAAGAAGCTAAAAGTTTAAATGAGGTTGTGGTTGTGGGTTATGGAACAGTAAAGAAAAAAGACCTTACAGGCTCAGTATCCATAGTAAATGTTGACAATGCAAAAAAGGTAGCCACATATGATATTGCCAAAATGCTACAAGGCCAGGCTGCAGGTGTTAGTGTGCAAAGTTCGGGTGAGCCAGGCGGTTTTGTCCAAATCAAAATTCGGGGTATTTCCAGTTTATTAAGTAACGGTCCTTTATTTGTAATTGATGGGGTTCCGGTAGATCAACCATTCGATTTTTCGCCTGACGAAATAGAAAGCATGCAGGTATTAAAGGATGCTTCGTCTGCAGCTCTGTATGGTACAAGGGCCGCGGGTGGGGTAGTAATTATTACCACTAAAAAAGGCAAATCAGGGCCACTGAAAGTTGGTTATAGTGGCTACTATGGCAATCAAAATATCCCCAAAAAAATTGCAGTAGCCGATAGGGTTGGTTACCAAAAGGTAACTAATGCTTCACAAGTTAATGCGGGTCTTCCCTTGTTTCCGCAAAACGACCCAAGCAACCCTTTATATGTGGGCACAACTAATACTAACTGGCAAGATGAGATGTTTAAAACCGGACATATACAGGATCATACTTTAAATCTTTCGGGCGGCAGCGATGCAATAACATATAATTTAGGGCTTGGTTATTTTAACCAAAGTAGTACGTTGGTTGGGCCTCAAAGTTATGAGCGTTATAGTTTTAATGGGAGCTTTCAGGGAAAAAAAGGCATATTCTCTTTCGGTGGTAAAACAGCATACACACAGTCTAATAAAAATAACCTGGCTTTAACAACCAACCACGCCGTATTTGGTGGAGGAGTTACCAATATGCTTACCGCAATACCCACCATGTCTATTTTCGATGCTAAACGGCTTGGTGGTTATGGAGGCAGTGATAATGTTATATCGCTTAATGTTATAGGCATGAATGCCTTGGTAACAGATAAAAGTGATAGAAATAGAATGTTAGGAAATTTTTGGGCGGAAATAGAACCAGTTAAAAACTTGAAATTCAAAACCAATTTAAGTTTTGATAGATTAGACTATAGGGATTTTCATTATGAACCTAAATTCGATCTTGGTTTTTACTATCTTAACACAACCTATTTCTTATTTGATACAAGAGGGGTAAACACAACTGCGATAGCAGAAAATACAGCCACATACTTATTACAAGTGGGTAAGCACAAAATTGATTTTTTAGCTGGACAAACGTATCAACAAGATAATTATGATTTTTTAAGCGGTAGTGCTAAAGATACGCCAGATCTAAATTATATTACATTTTCGTCTATACCTAACGCAAGTGCTAAAGGCATAACAGGTTTTCCAACGGTACACACATTAGCGTCATTTTTAGGCCGGATAAATTATAATTACGATAACCGTTATTATATTACCGGAAATATCAGAAGAGATGGGTCTTCAAGATTCGGGCCTTCGCATAAATTTGGTACATTTTCGTCTGTAGGAGCAGCATGGAATATCACTAACGAAAAAGTAATAAAATTCCCTTCGTTAATCAGTACCCTAAAACTAAGGGGTGGTTATGGTATTTTAGGAAATGAAAGACTTGGAGACTACAGATTTCAGGCTTATATAAACGCTAATACTGCCTATGATTTCGCTGGTGTTTTAGCTCCGGGAGCAACATCTGTTACCGTTGCTGATCCGTCAATAAAATGGGAAGAAACCAAAACATATAATGCTGCTATAGATTTGGGTTTAATGCAAGATAAATTGTATTTCACCGCCGAATACTTTAACCGGATATCTTCTGATTTACTTGTAGGAATCCCTATTCCGGCTTCTGTAGGTTCTGTTGGTAGTAATTTGTTAACAAATGGAGCTACCCTAAAAAACTCAGGTATTGAGTTTGCTCTTACTTACAAAGATAATATTGGCGATTTTAAATATGATATTACCGCAAATGCTAATACATTGAAAAACAAAGTATTGAAATTAGGCGGAACAAATAATCCTATTTACGGTGCCGGAAGTAAAACAGAAGTTGGAGGTGAGGTAGGACAATTATATGGCTTTATTACAGAAGGGCTTTTTCAAAATGCAGATGATGTAAAGAATCATGCAGTACAAGATCCCGTAAATACCGCCCCTGGTGATGTGAAGTTTAAAGACACCAATGGTGATGGTAAAATTACCGACGATGACCGGGTGTACCTAGGTTCAGTAATACCTAAAATTTATTACGGCTTAAACCTAAATGCTTCATACAAAAGCTTTGATATTTCATTATTTATGCAGGGAAGTGCAGGTAATAAAGTGTTTAATGGTGTATACCAAAGTTTAATGGCTTCGCAATATGGAAACGTTTCTGTTGACGCCTTAAATTATTGGACGCCAACAAATACTAATACAAATGTGCCAAGACCATTTCATGGTGATCCGCAACAAAATGGACGTTTTTCTGACAGATTTATAGAAAGCGGCACTTTTGTAAGATTACAAAACGCCTCTTTAGGATATACAATACCTAAGCAAGTTTTAAATAGAACACATGCATTTAACAATGTGCGAATATATCTATCAGGACAAAATATATTAACAATCTCAAAATATAAAGGTTATGACCCTGATTTTATTAGTGATGGGCTATTTAGTCGTGGTTTTGATTATGGATCATTCCCTAATCCACGAACGATTATGATGGGTATACAAATAGGTTTATAAATTAATACTTAACAAATTAAATATGAAAACTAATTTTAAATATTTTTCATTAGCTATAGTGTTGTGTTGTGCAGTAGGTTGTACCAAAAAATTAGACCAGGTAAACCCTGTTCAACAAACGTCAGAAAGTTTCTGGAAAACAAGCGATGATGCTGTAGCGGGCGTTAATGCTGCCTACGCAAGTTTATTAAATGACGGTACATATATGCGATTTACGCCTCTATTACTTGATGTAAGGGGCGACGATATTAAAAGTAATAGTCCGTGGCCAGCTATTTCAAATATTGGCCGTTTTGGTTTAGGAACGGCAGACAATTCCGGATATGGTTGGGCATTTGAAACCTATTATCAGGGTATTAATAGGTGCAACCAGGTATTAGATAAAGTACCAGGCATTAGTATGGACGCCACTTTGAAAGATCGGATTTTAGGGCAGGCTTTTTTTTTAAGAGGGTTATACTTTTTTCACTTAGTAAATTTTTATGGGAAGGTAGCCTTACCAACACAGGCACCTAAAACTCCAGGCGATTTTTTCGGCCCTCAAGCCACAGAAGATCAGGGCTGGCAACAGGTTATTAGTGACTTTACTGCCGCGGCGTCTAAACTTCCTATAACATATGTTGGGATAAATGGGCCCGATAAAGGGCAATTGGGCCGTGCTACTAAAGGCGCCGCTATGGCTTTTTTAGGAAAGACATTGTTATTCAGAAAAAAATATACCGAAGCAGCCGCTCAGTTCAAGGCAATTATTGATATGAATGTGTATAGTTTAGTAGCTAACTATAAAGATAACTTCACTGATGCTAATGAAAATAACTCAGAATCTCTTTTTGAAGTTCAGTTTTCACGAAGCGCGGGCGGTACAGATTTAGGTTGGGCTGGCGATCCACAATCTACATGGGGTAAAACATCAGCAAGAGCGATAACGTTTGCACCTCGTGGTTTTGGCTGGACAGACGTTCAACCTACATTCTCGTTATTTAATGAGTTTATGATTGAAAAAACTGTAAATAATCAAATTGATCCCCGCCTTGATGCTACTATATTTTATAATAAACCAGGTGGCGAACCAATGTATCAAACAACCTTTGCAGCCCAATATGCTAACGATCCTGGTAATCTTAATGATCTTTTCTGCCGTAAGTACGAGAATGGCGATGGAAACTTTGCAAACGAATTTGACTGGCGGTCTGGCATCAATGAAAGAATTATGCGTTATGCTGATGTTTTATTAATGTATGCGGAGTGTTTAAACGAATTAGGGCAAACGGCACTGGCATATCCATATATTCAAAAAGTTAGATCAAGAGTTAATCTTCCTGATTTAGCAGTAACCATGCCGGGGATGACTCAATCACAAATGAGAGATCAGTTAGCTCATGAAAGATTGCTCGAATTCGCACTCGAAGGGCACAGGTTTGATGATATCCGCCGTTGGGGCTGGTTGCAAGATCCTACAAAGCTTGCTTTATTAAAATCAAGGGATCCGGAGTTTAATTCTTATGCACCTGGAAAGGAATATTATCCAATACCAAAATCGGAAATGGATAACAACCCGGGTTTCGTACAAAATCCAACTTACTAATAACATTGAGTTTAGTGCAAATAAAGCTGCAATAATTGTTAAACAATTATTGCAGCTTTAAAAATTTAATGCTGGGTTTTAGTGTATCCGATATAGCAGATCATGGAAGTGAGCATCCACTCTTTATAGAATTTTATCATAATTATCATGAAAAAGTTTAAATTTTTATCCATACTCACCGTAATAATAGTACTGTCTTCGTGCGGTAAAAAAGATATTGCTCCTGATAATAGTGGTGGCACTAATCCTTTAGATACTACAAAAAAAGTAATACCTCCATTTGATATTAATAATATTACAGATACTTATGGCTCTATTGCTTCATTTGATTATCATACCCTTTGGGGTTCATATAATGTACATGATCCATCCATTAAAAAATTTGGTGATTATTATTATTGTTACAGCACTGATGTAGGGTATGGCACGTCTGTACCTGCAGGTATCCAAGTAAGAAAATCCAAAGATTTGGTACAATGGACATTTGTTGGATGGGTATTTAATGGCTTGCCTTCAATGGGTGCAAATTATATAACCTCGTCTGGTGGTACCCCGTATCAAGCGTTATGGGCGCCTTATATTATGAAGGTTGGCAACGAGTATAGGCTATATTATGCATTGTCATGTGCGCTTCCACGGCTAAGTGTTATTGGTCTTGCAACTTCTAGTTCGCCTGAGGGGCCGTGGACAGAAAGAGGAATTGTAGAAACTTCTAAAAATGATAATACAGTACAAACAAATGCTATTGATCCAACTGTTGTTGTAACGCCAACTGGCGAACATTGGATGTATTACGGTTCTGGCTGGGATGGGATATATGTTTTAAAGTTAGACGCCGCTACCGGGCTGGCAGCGTCCAACGGTGATAAAGGTAAACGTATTGCTAACCGCGGCTTTACAGGAGGAAAATACAACGGTAATATTGAAGGGCCGGAGGTAATTTACAACCCTACTTTAAACAAGTATTACCTATTCATTTCTTATGATTGGCTGCAAACCAAGTATAATGTAAGGGTCGGGCGCGGCGATAGCCCAAAAGGGCCATTTTATGACTACATAGGGCACGATATTAACCTTAACGAAGATCATGGCCCAATGATAGTTGCGCCTTACCAGTTTAATGGGCATAGCGGTTGGCAGGGAACCGCGCATTGCGCGGTTTTTGACGATGGAAATGGACAATATTACATGGCACATCAAGGCAGGCCAGGGTCAGATACTTATTACATGGATCTGCATGTTCGTAAAATGTTTTGGACAGCCGATGGCTGGCCTATAGTTGAGCCCGAAAGATACGCCAATGTTCTGCAAACAGCCATCCCGCAATCAGAAGTGGTGGGCACTTATGAGCAAATTGTACTAGGTTATACTGTAGTCCCCGGGTATGGTGGCGAACAACTTAGCCCTAATTTTCAAACATCGGTACCACTTACACTAACGGCTGATGGTAAAATAAATGCCGATGCCGCCAGTAGCTGGACCTATGCCGCCCCTTGGTTACAGTTAAACTGGGCAAACGGTTTTACTGATAAAGTATATGTTTCCCGGGAGCGCGATTGGGAGAATAAAGTTACCTCAACACTTGTATTTGCAGGTTTGAACAACGCTGGCACAGCTGTTTGGGGTAAGAAAAAATAATTAAATTGATATTTAACACATGAAATATATTCTATCGGTACTGGTATTTTTAATGATAACCGTTACATTACAAGCACAACAAGCGGTTATCAGCATAGAAACTAATAAGCCTGGAGCCAAAATAAACCCCAACATGTATGGGATATTTTTTGAAGATATTAATCATGCAGTAGAAGGAGGTATGTATGCTGAAATGATTCGCAACCGCGATTTTGAATCGGCAAGGTTGCCCGAAGCGGCTCATTTTATAAATCCCAATACGATCGCCTCGGATCGGGGCTGGATAGTGCCGTATGAGGTGCCTGATCCATTAACGGGGTGGAAACTTATTAGTTCAGAAGGGGCGCAGGCCAAAATCGAACGCGTATTGACCATGCCCCTAAATAGTACAAACCCAGCTAATTTAAAAATGACCATCAGTAAATTAGATGGGGGCAAGGCAGGGGTATATAATGCCGGTTATTGGGGTATGTCTGTTATTAAAGGCAGCCGATATAATTTAAGTTTTTACGCACATTGCAATAGCAAGTATAAAGGCGTGGTAGGTGTATCGTTTGTAAGCCAGGGTGGCGAAAAATATGCTTCTAAAACAATAGCCGGTATTGGACCTGTTTGGAAAAAATTCACTTGCACCTTCACCTCTAATGGTACAGATCGTAATGCCAGATTTGTTATCAACGGCTTATCGGTTGGGTCTGTATATTTTGATATTGTATCTCTTTTCCCCTCCGATACCTACAAACATACCAGCTTACGTAAAGACATTGCCGAAAAAATTGAAGCTGTAAAGCCGGGCTTCTTGCGTTTTCCCGGTGGTTGCATTGTAGAAGGTTATGATTTGGATAATCGCATTAAATGGAAAAATACTATCGGCAATGTAGCAAAAAGGCCCGGGCATTGGGATCTATGGGGCTATCATACTACTGATGGAATCGGATTTCATGAATATTTGCAATTTTGCGAAAACGTAGGCGCGCAGGCTATGTATGTTTTCCCGGTTGCCATGAGTTGTGAGTTTCGTAAGTGCGAATATATCCCTGTGGATTCTCTTAAACCTTATTTAAAGGATGTAATGGATGCATTGGAATATGCAATGGGGCCAGCTACCTCTAAGTGGGGAGCTCAACGTGCTAAAAATGGCCATCCGTTACCGTTCAAAATTAAATATGTAGAAGTTGGGAACGAAAATTATGGCCCTATATATCAGGATCGTTATCAATACTTTTATGATGCTATAAAAGCTAAATATCCAGATATCACACCAATTACTTGTACCGATCCATCTATGCGCTCGGCTTTTAAAAAGGAAGATTTAAGTGACATCCACGCAAAAATAGAAATGATTGATGAGCACTTTTACGAAAGCCCGGATTTCTTTTATAAAAACGTGAACCGTTATGATAACTACGATCGTAAAGGGCCAAAGATATATGTTGGCGAGTTTGCAGTAAAAAAATGGGACAACTCATTAAAAGGTAATTTGGAAGGTGCATTGGCCGAAGCCGCTTTTTATACGGGTTTAGAGCGTAATGCTGATCTGGTAAAACTAGCTTCTCTGGCACCTACATTGGTAAACGATAGCGATCGTACGTGGAACCCCGATTTGATAACTTTTAACAATAAAGCGTCTTTTGCTATCCCATCGTACTATGCTATAAAAATGTTCAAGACCAATCTGGCAGACAGGGTTTTGCCCACCAAAGTTAATTATGATTTGAAACCTATAAATGATGATGATAAAGGAAAGGGTATACTAGCCTTTACAAATCCTGCTGCAAATTGTATTTATAAAGACTTTAAGTTAACCATTGATGATAAAACATTTCAAGGGAAAGAGCTGTTTGCCTCTCAATCATGGGCTCAGTCAAATAATGGAGCGTTCTCTGTGGGTACTACTGATTTTAAAAAGGCTGATTATAGTCCAGAAGTTAACCTTTACGGAGATGCGCACCAGTGGAGAAATTATACTTTAAATCTTAAAGCCTATGCAGATAAAATAAACGATCTGGAAGGATTTGATATATGGTTTTGGAGTACAGGGAATAATAAACACTGGAACTTTGATATTGGCCGGTGGAGAAGGATGTATTGGCTCGAGTGGTATGATAAAGGATATGAATCTTATTTTGGCGAAGCCAGAGGTGATATATCAGAAAAGAAATGGTATGACGTAACCATTAAAGTAACTGCCGATAGTGTGTTTACTTACTTAGACGGAAAAGCGATACATGCGGTTAAAAAGCCCGAAATGATCACACCCGGTTTATATGCCAGTGCCGGAGAAAAAAACAATGGTAAACAGATCATTATAAAAGTAGTAAATGCTACTCCCGAAGGTCAAACTACAGCAATTGATTTACATGGGGCGAAAAATTTACGATCAACAGGCGAGGCTGTCACCATGTCGTCTGGAAGTAAGCTGGATGAAAACTCATTTACTGATCCTGACAAGGTAGCTCCCACATCAAAAGTTATAAAAGGAGTATCGGCTAAATTCAGTTATACCTTTCCTGCCAATTCAATTACTATTCTAAAACTTAGCCGGCAGTAGTATACTATATCAAAGCATAAGGCTGCTATCAGTGCTTATGCTTTGATGCTGTATTGGGTTTATTTTACTTCGTAGTTAAAGTAGTCTACATCAACAAAGCCACTTTCCTGCGTATCGTTAGCGGTAAATATGCCAATTTTAGCACCCAAATAATTTCCGAAGTTTGTTATAGTAAACGCATTTCCTAAGGGGTCGTAGTTGTACCCATCGGTACTAAAAAAGAAATGAGCCAACCCATTGGCATCCCAGGTTGCTCTGAGCCAAATGTTGGCAATAGTAATTTCTGGCCCTTCGGCTTTAGTATCGTTGCCGCTAAAATAAAAATGCTTCGCGTTATCTATCTGGGTAACTCCAATTGCCGCGCTTGTTTTACCAAATAAAGCTAAAGCCGCAATTTGCCCATCGGTCATATGCGCTACGTCCATTTTTAATGTAATAATGCTTTGTTCCAGTTTTAGCGGGCGTTGGGTTAATACATTAGGGGTTTGAGTTATCACACCAGGTTTAAGCGGCTTACAGGCATACAAACGTAAAAACCCGGGCCGTATACTTAATGACCATTTATCATTACGGGGTTGAAAATACCATTCCCACTGCGGTGATATGGTTTTCCCCCTAAAATCATCGCTGGTTTGAATAGGTTTTGCAGACGCGTCATTCCCCGGCTTTTTTGCCGCCCAAATCATATTTCCTATACCGTCTGCACCGGCTTTGCCCCATATCGGCCAATCGTTTATCCAGGTAACGGGTAGCAAGCTGGCTTCGCGGCCTTCCCATTGTGCAATACCATGATGTGTCACAAAATACCACTCGCCTTTTTCAGTCTGTACAAGCCCACCCTGATTTGGCTCGCGCTCTGCTTTATGCATTAGCTGGTGTGTTTCATTGTATGGGCCCGTAATATTTTTTGAACGTGCCATAAAAGGGATACGCCCCTCTGCCGTAACTTCGCTATAAAAATGGTAGTAATAATTATTAATTTTATAGAGCTTATTTGCTTCGCTGCCTTTACTTTGATGGATAACGCGGCTTGTGTCGGTTAGTTGTTCACCATCCGGGCTCATGGTAAATAAGTGTATTTTATAATTATCAGAAAAATGAGTAGCTACTAAATAGGCCTTGCCATTATCATCCCACAAAGGGCAGGGGTCGTCCCAGCCAGAAGCTTTAATCAGTTGTACCAGCGGACTCCACGGGCCTTCCGCATTGCTGGCCGTTGTCATAAAAATACCTTCATCCGGTGTAGTAAAATAAATATAAAATTTATCGTTATGGTAACGGATAGCACCCGCCCATATACCCCGGGTTGATCCTTGCATTTTATCATAATTGTACCTGGGGCTAATCTTAGTCAGATCGGGTACTGCATGGCCAATAATTCTCCAGTTTACCAGGTCTCTGGATGTTAATATCATCATCCCCGGGGATAGCTCTTTTGTTGCAGAAATGTAAAAATAATCGCCGGCTACGCGTATAACATCTGTGTTCTGGAAATCACCAGGTAATATCGGGTTGGCATAAGTGCCATTATGTTGGTCTCCCCATTTATTGGTTTGTTGTGCCACACAAATTTGAATGCTAGCAAGCCAAAACCCAATACAGTATGCTAATTTAAATATGGATCTGATCATTAATTTATTTATGCTTGTTGTAAGTATAATGGAAATAATCTACATCAATATGTCCGTCATCCGCTTTATTATTATAATTGAAAATCCCAATACGATCTCCTCTGTACGATCCCCAGCTTAATTGATACGGTTCCCCAAAAGTAATATAAGTTTTGCCATCTAAGCTGTATGCATACTGGCTAATACCATCCAGGCTCCAGGTTGACTTTAGCCATAAGTTATTACCTTTAAGCACAGGGCCGGCTGTACTTAATCCCTTTAAAATAAATTCAAGATTACTGGTTTCCCCATTCCGGATAACCCCTAATGATGAGTATCGCGGCGGCGCAAAATGACACAATCCAGCTCGTTGGCCATCAGCCATGCCACTAATGTCAATTTTAATGATTACTTCGTTTGCAGTTGTTCTAAAAACTCGCTGTGTAAGGGTATTGCCGGCCTTTAATAAATTATCAGGCTCAATTGGTTTAAAGGCATATAGGCGTAAAAATCCAGGGTTTTTAACAAGCGACCATTTGTTTGCCTGAGGCTGATAATTCCATTCCCACTGTGGAGCAAGATTTTTTTCATTAAAGTCGTCACTGCTTTGAGGTTCAATTATCGGAAGGCCTTTTTTCGGCATTTTTCCTGACCATGCCATGTGTCCAATTCCATCCGCTCCAACTTCGCCAATAATTGGCCAGCCATTAATCCAGGTTATTGGCAATAAGCTCATTACCCGGCCAGACCAGTCCCCACTGCCATGATGTGTCAAAAAATACCACTCCCCATTTTGAGTTTGTACAATGCCACCTTGATTGGGTTCATTATACATTTTTTCCGCATGGTTCAATTGTTTAAATTCTTCATATGGGCCGAAAATATTTTTAGATCGTTCCATCATTACAGCACGGCCCTCAGGTTTAACCTCACTAAAAAAGTGATAATAAAAGCCATTTATTTTATAGAGTTTATTGGCTTCGCTTCCGCGCGATTGATGGATAACTTTATCTGATTCTTTAATAATATCCCTGCCATCAGCCGTGAGTTTAAACAGGTGAATTTTATAACCATCAGCATAATTAGTTCCAACCAGGTATCCTTGTCCATCCTCATCCCAAAACGAACAGCAATCATCCCAGCCTTTACTACTAATCACAGCGTGCAATGATTCCCATGGGCCGGCGGGGGTCGGGGCAGTACTCATAAAATAACCTTCATCCGGTGTTCCGAAATAAACCCAAAATTTATGATTATAATAACGGATAGAACCCGCCCATATACCTTTTCCGTATCTGTTCATCTTGTCCCAGTTCATCTCTGGCGAGATCTGATTAAGATCATTAACCACATGTCCGCAAATCGTCCAATTGACAAGGTCTTTTGATTGAAGGATAATTACGCCGGGAGAAAACTGGAATGTTGAAGATATTGCGTAATAATCGGCACCCACGCGGATACAATCCAGGTCACTGTAATCGCTTGGCAGCACCGGATTTAAATAAGTACCATTACCTTGGTCGCCCCATTTTGCCCATTCGCCCCATTTGCGAGTAGGCGCAGGTGTTTGGCCCCATGTCAATTGCGTAACAATTACATTAAGAAGCAAAAAAAGTATGCAGTTACGTAACATAGATTTGCCAATTATGACCAATTATTATTTAAGACCATGCTATTGGTCGGTTATTTTTTCTCCAAATCTATTCAAGAAAACAAATATATCTATCTAAAAAAATAATTACATTAACATTGTCGATACAAAACATGAATAGCCTTGAAAATAGAAATATAAGTGATAATATTGTAGTGAACTAGTACTGTTTAAAATGAAAAATAAAATAGCAAAATTACTATTACCTGTTGCAGCAATAGTCGGCTCAATATTATTTGCGGCATTAAAATATGACTCATCCAATGTTGTTGCTGACGCGGACAATGCGGGATTAAAATTGCCTTCGGGTTTTGGTGCTTTGGTTGTTGCACAAACAGGTGCATCGGCCAGGCATTTAGCAGTTACCCCTCAGGGAGATATATATGTAAAGTTGGCCCGCCCAAAGGATGGCAAGGGTATTTTGACGTTACACGAGGAGAGTAACGGTAAAGCCACTATCACAGGCGGATTTGGCAATTACGGTGGTACAGGGATGTATATTAAGAAAGGTTATATGTATGCTTCTTCAAATTCAGAAGTATTTAGATATAAATTGGATGAAAATAACCATGTAATAAGCCCAGATAAGCCAGAAATTATCATTACAGGCTTAAAAATGGGTCGCCAGCACGAAACTAAATCGCTGGTATTAGATAATAATGATAATGTTTATGTAAATATTGGTGCTTGGTTCAACTCGTGCCAGGAACATGATAGAGGCTTACACTCAATGGGAATACCAGGTTGCCCGATATTAGATTCAATGGGTGGCATATGGCAATTTAAAGCCAATAAGCTCAATCAATCTTATGCCGAGGGTGTTCATTATGCAATAGGTTTGCGTAATGTTGTTGGTTTAGATTGGAATCAACAAAACAATCAGCTTTTTGTAATGCAACATGGTAGGGATCAATTACATGATATTTTCCCGGAAATGTTCACCACTAAACAAAATGCAGAGCTCCCAGCAGAATGTATGTACGCCCTGAGAAAAGGTGATAATGCAGGCTGGCCATTTATGTACTACGATCAGATACAACATAAAAAAATACTAGCACCAGAGTACGGCGGAGATGGCAAAAAAGAAGCGGATGCTAAATTTATAGATCCTGCTGCAGCGTATCCAGGCCATATGGCACCAAATGGCTTATTGTTTTACACGGGCAGTATGTTTCCGGAGAAGTATAAAAATGGGGCATTCATTGCGTTTCATGGTTCATGGAACCGCGCACCAGAGCCGCAGGCTGGTTATTTTGTTGTATTTCAACCGTTTAAAAATGGCAAGCCTTTCGGTGAATGGGAAGTATTTGCTGATAATTTTTCTGGCTCAGCAGATAAAACAGCACGTGGCCGGGCAGATCATCGCCCTTGTGGTTTAGCACAAGGAAAAGATGGGTCATTGTATGTTACTGATGATAGCAAAGGAACAATATATCGTATAATCTATAACAAAAAATAATTTAATAATGAAGAAAGCTTTAGTTATCCTTTTTTTAATTGCTCCTTTTTGTCCTTTATTAATACAGGCTCAAAGTAAACCAAAGCCTAAAACCAAAGTTGCAGGTACATCCGCATCAATAGCACGTGGCAGTAAGGTGTATACCCAATATTGTTTATCGTGCCATCAGGCCGATGGTGGAGGCGTACAAAATATGAACCCACCGCTAACTAAAACTACCTATGTACTGGGTGATAAAACCCGGTTAATAAAAGTAGTATTGAATGGTTTTACACAAGCTGTTGATATCGATGGGCAATCATACTCTAACAATATGGCTCCTCACGATTTTTTAAAAGATCAGGAAATTGCCGACGTATTAACGTATGTTAGAAACAACTTTACCAATAAGGCAAGTGCCGTTAAACTTGCAGAGGTTAAAGCTGTGAGGGCAGGTAATAAAAAGAAATAATATCCTTCAATGCGATACCAATAACATTGAAGAGTACAACATTACCGATTCATTATAATTGATAATGAATCGGTAATTATTAAACCTAAATATCCACTATCATGAAAAAAGTATTACTGCAAACATTGTTTGCGCTATTCTCTTATGCTGCGTTTTCTCAAGGTACTATTATAAAATATCTATCTGGAACGGATAAAGACCATGCCGTGCAATGGGATTTTAATTGTACCGATGGTCAGCACAGCGGTAAATGGACGAAAATTGCAGTACCATCAAACTGGGAGCTACAGGGCTTTGGAAGTTATAATTATGGACTTGATAGAACTAAGGCTAATGAGCAGGGTTTGTACAAGTACAAATTTAGTTCACCAATTACTACAGGTAAAAAGGTCTTTATAGTTTTTGAAGGCGCAATGACTGATGCTGAGGTTAAGATAAACGGTCAATTAGCGGGGCCCATACATCAAGGGAGTTTTTATAGGTTTAAATATAATATTACCAGTTTGCTAAAACCCGGTGCCGAAAATTTATTAGAAGTTACCATAAGTAAAACTTCGGCCAATACATCGGTTAACCATGCCGAGCGTAATGGCGATTTTTGGATATTTGGCGGAATCTACCGGCCTGTATATTTGGAGGTAGTACCTGAAAAATTTATTGAGCGTGTTGCCATTGATGCTAAGGCAGATGGGTATTTTAAAATGGACGTATACACCCAAAACCTAAGCAAGGCCGAAACTGTTGAGGCGCAGATACAAAAATTAAATGGCATAAATGTCGGCAAGCCTTTTTTTGTAAAAGCGGATGCGTCGGCGGATAGGCTGGAATTAAAAAGTAGTGTAACTAACCCATTATTATGGACAAGCGAGTTCCCAAATAGGTATCAGGTAGTTTTATCTGTAAAAAACAATAAAGGTGTTATTCATCAGATCAAACAAAAGTTCGGTTTTCGCACAGTTGAACTGCGTAAAAATGATGGTTTTTATGTTAATAACGTAAAGATCAAATTTAAAGGAGCCGACAGGCATAGTTTCTGGCCAGAAACAGGCCGTACTTTGAGTCATGATATTCATGTGATGGATGTTAACCTGATGAAGGAAATGAATATGAATGCGGTACGGATGTCGCATTACCCGCCCGACGTAGATTTTTTAAACGTTTGTGATTCGTTAGGGTTATATGTGCTGGATGAATTGACCGGATGGCATGCAGCTTATGATGATACCGTAGGCCACAAACTGGTAAAAGAAATGGTTACCCGTGATGTTAACCATCCATCAATAATGATATGGGATAATGGAAACGAAGGTGGGTGGAACGTTAATTTAGATAATGATTACGCACTGTACGACCCTCAAAACCGGATCGTTATTCATCCCTGGGCAAGGTTAAATGGTGCCAATACTAAACATTACCCTACCTATGATGAAGTGGCCAATTCTGTAGCCACAGAGCAGGAGGTTTTTTTCCCAACAGAATTTATGCATGGTTTGTATGATGGCGGTATTGGTGCGGGGTTAGATGATTATTGGAATTTAATGCTTAAACATCCTCACGGTGCTGGGGGCTTTGTTTGGGCCTTGTTGGATGAGGCAGTTATTCGTACCGACAAAAATGGTGCTTATGATACAGATGGCAATCATGCGCCGGATGGTGTAGTTGGCCCACATCGCGAAAAGGAAGCCAGTTTTTTTACAGTTAAAGAAATTTGGTCGCCCGTTTATATATCACCACCCGTGCTTGATGAAGGATTTAAAAACAAATTGGAAGTGGAGAACCGCTATTTCTTTACCAACCTAAACCAATGTACTTTTAGTTGGAAGCTGGTATCATTCCCATCTGCAAAAGATAAAGCTACACAACCTAAGGTTATAGCTTTGGGGCTGCCAGCACAACTGAATCTCCTTCCGGGGGAAACAGGCCAGCTTAATCTTAATCTCCCGGCCAGTTGGTTTAAGAGTGATGCCCTGTATTTAACCGCTTACGGCCCCGATAAAAAAGAAATATTTACCTGGACCTGGACAATAAAAACACCAACTGTTGCCGCTGCATTCAGTCAGCCGAAAAACAAAGTAGCCATCGAAACCGAGGATAAAGGTAACTCGCTGATCGTTAAATGTGATGGCTTAAAATATTATTTCGATAAAAAAACAGGTTATATAGAAAAAGTAGTTAAACCATCAACCGAGGTTTCACTATCACAAGGGCCTGTATTGGCTGGTGTAAATTGCGAACTAAGGCAGTTTACCAACATGGCTGAAAACGGAAAGTATATTGTTGAAACAGATTACCAGGGAGTGGGCACGTTGCATGTAAAATGGATATTTACGCAAGGGCAGCCCGTTAAACTGGAGTACAGATATTCGCAACCACAGGGTCAGCTTGACTTTACGGGCATAATGTTTAATTATCCGGAAGAAAAAATAACTGGTATGAAATGGCTGGGCCGCGGGCCTTACCGGGTTTGGAAAAACAGGTTAAAAGGGCAGCAATATGGTGTATGGCATAAAGCCTATAACAATGCAGTAACCGGCGAAGATTGGATATATCCCGAATTTAAAGGATATCATAGTGAAGTAAGCTGGGCCGTGATCGAAAATAAGCAATCGCCATTTACGGTTTATACCGATGATAAAAACATGTACCTGCAAATGCTGCATCAGCAAAGAGCAAAAGATTCGCCTAAAAATAACCATGTGGAGCCCGCTTTCCCGGAAGGCAGTATTGGATTTTTAAATACCATACCGCCTATAGGTGATAAGTTTAAAGACATTAAACAACTGGGCCCGCAGAGTCAAAAAAATAATTATAACGGCGAGCCCATAAGCGGGACGCTGTGGTTTGATTTTGGTAATTAAAGTATACGTTATTGATAAAGTGGTAAGCGTAAAAAATGAAAAAATTAGCATGCCTGGGTTCATTGATACTGGTTGTA
Source organism: Mucilaginibacter sp. (assembly GCA_025352225.1). Lineage (GTDB taxonomy): Bacteria > Bacteroidota > Bacteroidia > Sphingobacteriales > Sphingobacteriaceae > Mucilaginibacter. Next base: position 31,530 of record JANXTT010000138.1, read on the forward strand.
TCTGCAATTTGCTTTAACTGTTATGCACAGGATAAAAAGGCATCCCCGGGCAAAATTGATCCGTCAACTTTGCCAGGAAAAGGATTAGCCCAGCATGATTTTTTATATACCGGCGAATGGGATTACCGCAGGCCAACGCAAACCATTTACCTGATAAGGAAAGGGAAAATAGCCTGGACATTTGATATCCCCTTCAAAGATTCGACCGGAACAATGGAGGAACTTGGGGATGCGACCATGCGCGCAAATGGCAATATTGTATTTTGCCGAAAAACCGGAGCCAGCGAAGTAACTCCTGAAAAGAAGATCATCTGGAACTACGAAGCACCGAGAGGGACGGAAATACACTCCGTAGAGCCTGTTGGTACAAATCAGGTATTGATGGTAATTAACGGTGTGCCTGCCAGGGTAATGCTTATTAATGTAAAAACAGGCCTAACCGAGAACGAATTTGCATTACTTACAGGGAAGCCCAGCCCGCATTTGCAGTTTAGACGAGTAAGGATGACGCCACAGGGCACTATATTGGCAGCTCACCTGGATTCAAACGTAGTTACCGAGTATGATACTAAAGGAAAAGAACTATGGTCGGTTAAAACCATATCACCGTGGTGTGCCTCTAGGTTAAAAAATGGCAATACATTGATCACGAGTAATCGTGGTAGCTATTTATCCGAGGTAAATAAAAAGGGAGATGTAGTTTGGGATATAAGCCAGACGGATATACCCAATATTAAACTATACATACTGCAAGTAGCAGTAAGGTTGGATAATGGCAACACCATTTTTAGCAACTGGTGCCCAAATGGAATTAAAAAAACTGATGACTGGCCAAATTCGGTACAATTGATAGAGGTTACACCGAATAAAAAAGTAGTATGGGCATTGAGTCAATGGAACGACCCAGATATTGGCCCGGCATCATCAATACAAATACTGGATAATTGGAATCTGGATAAAATAAAACCCTTCAGGATAAAAAATTGAATGATAAATCAAAATCAAGTTATATGTTAAAATCTATACAATTCAGGGTTTTGATCCTGGCTATTCTTTGTTTGGCTGCTACGCGCGGTAAGGCACAAGTTAAAGTAGGCGATCCGGTAACCATATCGGTCGACCTTAATAAAGAAAAAGGAGAAATGAAACCCATATGGGCCTGGTTCGGGTACGATGAGCCGAACTATACCTACATGAAGGATGGAAAAAAGTTGTTATCAGAAATCGCGGCCTTAAGTCCGGTACCGGTATATGTGCGTGCGCATAATTTGCTAACGAGTGGCGATGGTGTAGCGGCATTGAAATGGGGTTCAACCAATATTTATACAGAAGACGCCAATGGTAACCCGGTGTACAACTATCATATAGTAGACAGTATTTTTGATACCTATGTAAAAAGGGGCATGCGCCCGCTTGCACAGATCGGATTTATGCCCGAAGCATTATCAACACATCCACAGCCTTACCAGCATCATTGGAAACCAGGTGTAGAGTACCGTGCTATTGAAACCGGTTGGGCCTACCCACCTAAAGATTATAAGAAATGGGATGAATTGGTTTATCAATGGGTTAAGCATTGCGTGGCCCGGTATGGCAAAAAGGAGGTGGAAAGCTGGTATTGGGAAGTTTGGAACGAACCAAACGGAGCTTATTGGAAAGGTACCCAGGCGGAGTTTTTTAAGCTTTATGATTATGCTGTTGATGGTGTAAAACGAGCCTTACCTACGGCACGTATTGGTGGTGCAAATGTTACCGGGGGTGCTTATAAATGGTTAGACGCGTTTATCAAACATTGTTTAAAAGATACCAATTATGTAACCGGTAAAATAGGTACACCAATGGAGGCTATATTGTTTCATGCCAAAGGCCAGCCCAGGGTGTTAAACGGAACTGTTACTATGGGGATCAGATCGCAATTGAATGATATTAATGGGCATTTTAAAATAATTAAGGCTTACCCCCAACTAAAAAATACACCTATTATTATTGGCGAGTCGGATCCTGAAGGTTGTGCTGCATGTGGCATGTCGACAAACCCAGAGAACGCGTACCGGAATGGAACGATGTATTCCAGTTATACAGCGGCTACATTTGCACGTAAGTATGAGTTGATGGATCAGTATGGGTTAAACCTGATAGGAGCCGTTTCATGGTCGTTTGAGTTTGAAAACCAACCGTGGTTTGCCGGTTTTCGGGATTTAGCTACCAATGGCGTGGACAAGCCCGTTTTAAATGTGTTCCGCATGTTTGGTATGATGAAAGGGATGAGGGTTGAAGCTCATAGTGACAGGATGTACGAACTTAAAACCATGCTCGATTCGGGCGTAAGAGGGAAAGATGATATTGGCGCTCTTGCATCCAAAGATAAAAGAACGGCTGCTGTAATGCTCTGGAACTATCATGACGCAGATAAACAAGATAAAGGCGAGCCCTTACAAATCAGTATAAATGGTATACCATCAGCTAAAGTGACCATTACCCAATACCGTATAGATGCCGAGCATAGCAATGCTTACGAGGTTTGGAAAAAAATGGGATCGCCTCAAAATCCAACCAATGCGCAAATTGCCCAATTAGAAAAGGCCGGACATTTGCAAACCTTGGCTAATCCTGAAAAAGTGAATATAATTAAGGGCAATTTAATATACACGGTAACCCTACCGCGCCAGGGGGTAGCATTATTAAAACTCGACTGGTAATAAAATGAAAAAATGTACACTAATAATATTTTGCCTGGCATGGCTTGTTTTTAAAGGTTATACGCAACCTAAAGAAACCCGTTTTATTGATGAGGGAACAGTAAGTGTCCAACGGTTTGGGAACGACAGGCAATGGTATTTAAAAAACATCCCCTTTTTTGAATGCTCCGACCCGGATATTGAAAAGGTGTATTATTACCGTTGGGAACTATACAAAGCCCATATTAAAAACCTGGGCGAAAAGGGTTTTATTGTTACGGAGTTTTTAAACGCGATGAGTTGGGATAAAAAGCCTTATAACTCGTTAATTGATGCTACAAGCTTTCATATTTACGAAGGCAGATGGTTAAAAGATAAACGCTATATTACTGACTATATCAATTACATGTATAAGCAGGGCGGCAATAATCGTAATTTTAGTGAATCAATTGCTGATGGTGCGTACGCTTATTACCTGATTGATCCGGATAAAAAATTTATTGTTTCTCAATTGCCTTATATGGTTAAGGTATATAATTCATGGAACGATCATTACGACGCCTCAAAACAATTGTACTATGTGGAACCATTGAAAGATGCCACAGAATATACCATATCGTCCATTGACGCCAGTGGTGGTAAAGATGGGTTTAGGGGAGGTGATTCTTTCAGGCCATCTATCAATAGTTATATGTATGCCAATGCTTTGGCGATAAAAAATATAGCCCTGATGGATGGGAATGACAGTATCGCTAAAGTTTTTGATAGCAAGGCGTCCAGAATAAAGAAAGAGCTCCAAAATCAATTATGGAACGATAGCCTCAATCATTTTATTGATCGATTTAAGGTTAACAACGCCTTTGTTAAATACTGGGATTATATAAGAGGCCGCGAACTGGTAAGTTATGTACCCTGGGCCTTTAATTTGCCGGATAATAACAATAAGTTTATCGCTGCATGGAATCATTTAACCGATACTACCCAATTGATGGGTAAATATGGCTTGCGTACCAACGAGCCCTCGTACCAATACTATATGAAACAGTACAGGTATGATCAGCCATCGGGTAGAAAAGAGTGCCAGTGGAACGGACCAAGCTGGCCTTTCCAAACATCGCAGGTATTGTTAGGGATGGCTAATGTTTTGAATAATTATGATCAGAATATTGTTTCGGTTGATAAGTATCTTAAAGTTTTAAAAAAATACACCCAACAGCATTATATAAAAACTGGCGAGCTTAATATTATAGAGGATTATGATCCGGACAATGGCGGCCCTATAGTTAATCTGGATCAAAGGAGCGAACACTATAACCATTCGGAATATAATGATTTAATAATTACTGGCTTATGTGGCTTGCGCCCGGGTGCAGGCAATATGCTGCAGATAAACCCACTTGTGAATAACGGGCCAGCCAACGGTGGCATTAAATACTTTTGCCTGGAGAATGTTTTGTATCATGGCCATAATATTACTATCCTCTATGACAGGGATGGTAAAAAATACCACCAGGGTAAAGGGCTATGGGTTTATATTGACGGTAAATGTAAACTAGCCGGCGCGGCATTAGGCAAAAAGGAAATTGAAATTTCGACACCTGTTTTTAGAACTATTGACACTACTGTTAATATAGCCGTAAATGTTGCTGGTAAAGGTTTCCCAAAAGCTTCGGCATCCTACACAAACGGTACCGATGATGTAAATATGGCTATAGACGGTAGAATATGGTATTTTGGAAATGTCAAAAACCGATGGTCGTGCGAGGGTTCAAATAATAAAAGTGATTGGTTTGAATTGGAGTTTGAGAAGGCTCAAAACATCAATAAAGTAGCGTTATATTTTTATGGTGACGGTAAAAAGCTGGCGGCACCGCAAAATTATGCTATTGAATATTGGAGCGGTACGGAATGGCTAAAAATTCAAAATAATAAAAGTTTACCGCAACAGCCATTGGCCAATACCCAAAACATAGTTAATTTTAATCAGCAGCGTACAAATAAGATAAGAGTTAATTTTACTAATGCAGGCAATAATAGATATACTGCGCTAACCGAAGTAGAGGTTTATTAAGACCCGCTCACCGGTATAAAGAGGCAAAATTAGGATGCTCGGGTTAAACGTATCAAAAGTTGCAATTTGCCGAAGGCTTGATACCCTCTTTGTCTTTAGTTAACGTGGCCACACCTTTTGGGAAAGTTACGATCCAGATACTATCGTAATCATCATTTGGCCAATTTAAGCCAGTCTGTTTAACGCCCAATGCCTCAGCAATGTCTATTATAGCGTTGTGTTCCCAAATCAATAATACAGTGCCTTTTTTGTTTTTAATATCATCGGCTAGTTTTTCAGGATTTTTTTGACCGTATGAAGTGTTAATATCCAGATCAAATTTTACTGCTAAAGGTGTAGCGGTTTGGAACATTCGCGCGCGTTTGGTCGATTCGCCGGAACCCGGTGCAGGCACATATACATAATTTGGCACCCCAAATTTATTCTTTATAATAGCAGGCAACTGGAGTGATCTGTTTAACCCCTGGCAAGTAAGATTATTACCATCCGCGGGTTTTTCACCATGCCTGATCATCACTATTTTAAGGTTCGGGCCCGAGGAGCCTGACTGGCAAGAGCCACTGGTAGTAATACCGAAAAAAGCCAAAAATAGCAGCGTGTTAAAAATGGAAGTTCTCATTGCATGTAAATAAATAATACTACCTTAACCAATAACGGGGTTGTATTGTTTTATTCATCAGGCAGCAGTTCCAATTTGCCGCTCAATTTTATATAATAGATTGTTCATATCAAAAGGCTTCGCAACAAAATCATTAGGCGGCCCGGCATGATTTAAGCATTCTGATAAATTATGGGTTGCCGAAATAAGAATCACGGGAATGCTTTCCGTATCATGTTTTTGTTTAATATTCTGGCATATATCCCGGCCATCAAGGTCGGCAAGCATAACATCAAGTAAAATTAAATCTGGGTGGCACTCCCGTATTTTTTCAAATACCTTATCCCCTCTTGACAGGGTACTCACATAATATCCACTATATTCCAGTATATCACTTAACGCTCCTAAAATAGCTAAATCATCATCTAACACTAATATCCTCTTGCACATTGCTTTATTTTTATATTATAAGGCAATTTTTGTGCCACATAGTATATCTGGTTAATATTATAGATAATATTCATTTGGATTTATATATATATGGTTAAACTTTATGTTTTATATTTGAAACTTTTGAAGCAATGAAAAGTATGTTTAAATACAGCTGGTTTTTGGGTTTATTATTCTGCATAACAAATTGTTTAGGGCAGCTAAGCCGCGATACGATGAGAAGCAATCAAATGTCGCCGTTAAAATCAATGGATTACACCCAGTACAAAGCCTATGTTGATGGTGTTGATATCAATAACATGGCATTAGTTGCTGAACTAAATCATTACCCATCGCCCGAAAGGGTGATGGGGTGGACAAAAGAACTAGGCCTTACTATCGAACAGACTCAAAAAGTAATTGGAATAAATACTGCATTAAAGTCGAAATTGAAAGAGATGGGAGCAGCTATTATTAAAAATGAACAAACACTGGATTTTCTTTTCCGCACAAAAAAAATGGACGATGGTACGCTGATATTTTATACAAACCGTTATGGCTTATATCAGGGCGAAATGCGGAATGCTATTTTACAAGCTTATTTTAAAGTGCGGGGCAGTTTAAGCCCCCTGCAAATTAAAAAGTACGAAACGTTACAGAAAGCTCAACATTGAACAATATACCATTTGAATTATTTACTTTTGCCGAGCAATGAAAATTACATTTGATTTTGAGAAGCCTTTAGCCGACCTGCAACTGCAGATTGATAAAGTAAAACAGGTTGAAGATAAGACTAAGGTCGATATGTCGGCAACATTGGTCGAATTGGAAGAGAAGTTTGAAACCACCAAAAAGCAAATATTTACGCATCTAACGGGCTGGCAAAGAGTGCAAATATCCCGTCACCCGGAGCGCCCCTATACATTACAATACCTGGAGTTAATGTGCGACGATTTTATTGAAATGCATGGCGACAGAACTTTTGGTGATGACAAAGCGATAGTAGGCGGATTTGGATCGTTAAATGGACAAACGGTAATGTTTATAGGTCACCAAAAAGGGATCAATACTAAAATGCGGCAATACCGTAATTTTGGAATGCCTAATCCCGAAGGTTACCGTAAGGCTTTAAGGTTAATGAAGATAGCCGAAAAATTTGGTAAACCGGTGGTTACATTGATAGACACTCCAGGAGCATTCCCAGGTTTAGAAGCAGAAGAGCGCGGGCAAGGGGAGGCCATAGCCCGTAACCTATTAGAAATGTCTGTTTTAAAAGTGCCTATAATTTGCGTTGTAATTGGCGAAGGCGCTTCGGGTGGTGCGTTGGGTATTGGGATAGGAGATAAGGTGCTGATGCTTGAAAATTCATGGTATTCGGTTATTTCGCCTGAAAATTGCTCAACTATCCTTTGGAAAACCTGGGAGAATAAAGAAAAAGCTGCCGAGGTACTAAAACTAACATCGACAGATATGTATAAAAATAAACTGGTTGATGGAATTATTAAAGAACCATTAGGTGGTGCCCATCAGGACGCGGTTACCATGGCTGCCACATTAAAAAAACAATTGCTTAAAGACTTAAAAGTGCTTACAGAGAAGAAAGTTGATGTGCTAGTTAACGAGCGTATCGAAAAATTCTGTTCAATGGGTGTGGTGGTTGATGCTTAAAGCCCAATAATAACTAATTTAAACCGGCCATATGCCGGTTTTTTTGTTTTATGAGTTATTTTCAATGTATCGGCTATTAAAATTGAAAATAGGTTTTGAGTTTTAAATTTTCGTCATATATTTGCATTCCATTTCAGAGTGGTAACAAACTGAAAGGAGATTGCCTGATAGTATAATGGTAGTACGACGGTTTTTGGTACCGTTTGTCTAGGTTCGAATCCTGGTCGGGCAACAAAAAATTTCGGATTTCGGATTTATAATTTCGGGTTCGAAATTTAAATTTGAAATTCTATAATCCGAAATCATAATTTCGACATTCGAAATAAAACATGCCTTTACAATTTAATCCTGTTAAATTATTTGCCGGTTCTGCAACACAAACGCTGGCAATAAAAATTGCAGAACATTATGGCAAGGAATTAGGCGATGTTATCTTATCGCGGTTTAGCGACGGAGAGTTTCAACCATCATTTAATGAATCTGTACGTGGATGCGATGTGTTTTTAGTACAAAGCACTAATCCACCAACTGATAACCTGATGGAGTTATTAATGATGATTGACGGCGCGCGCAGGGCGTCGGCGCATTATGTTACCGCGGTTATACCTTATTTTGGTTTGGCCAGGCAGGATAGAAAAGATAAACCACGTGTTGCGATAGGGTCAAAACTGGTAGCTAATTTGTTAGTTGCAGCAGGTATAAACCGTATTATGACGATGGATTTGCATGCGGCGCAAATACAAGGGTTCTTTGATATTCCGGTAGATCATTTAGATGCTTCCGTAATATTTGTGCCTTATATTAAAAGCCTGGGTTTGGGTAATTTAACCATTGCTTCGCCGGATATGGGCGGATCATACAGGGCACGTACCTTTGCTAAGTTTTTTAATGCCGAGGTTGTAATTTGCGATAAGCGACGCAAACGGGCGAACGAAATTGAATCAATGACCGTGATAGGAGATGTTACTGGTCAGGATATTGTATTGATTGATGATATTTGCGATACCGCCGGAACGCTTTCAAAAGCTGCTGGTTTAATTATGGATCGCGGAGCTAAAAGTGTTAGGGCAGTTTGTACGCACCCTGTTCTATCAGGTAACGCATACGAGACTATTGAAAGATCAGCTTTAACAGAGTTAATTGTAACGGATACAATAGAACTTAAGCAACAAAGCAGTAAGATACGCGTATTATCAACCGCGGAACTGTTTGCTAAAGCGATTACAAACGTTAACGAACATGGTTCAATTAGTGAGCTGTTTCAGGTAGAGTAATAACAAGAGCTTCTTATCAGCCGTCTCTTTGGACAGGGATTGGGATGAGATTAATAAACAATAACAAATAAATTAAATAATGAAATCAATTACTATTAGCGGTTCTCCAAGAGAGAACGTAGGGAAAAGAGACGCCAAGCAACTGCGTTATGATGGCCTTGTGCCTGCAGTGTTGTACGGTGGGGCAACACAAACCCACTTCGCGGTGTCCGTAGCTGATTTGAAAGCGGTTGTTTACACACCCGTTGTTCATTTCATCGATCTGGAAATTGCCGGTAAAAAAGCACAGGCAATTATCAAAGACATGCAATTTCATCCGTTAACGGAAACAATTATCCATGTTGACTTTTTGGAACTGGATCCTAAAAAACCAGTAACTATCGAAATTCCGATCCGGTTAACCGGAACTTCTCCTGGTGTTAAAACCGGTGGTAAGTTAGTTCAGAAATTAAGAAAGCTGCGTATCAAAGCTTTACCTAAAGATCATATCGATAATATCGACGTGAGCATTGAAACTTTAGAAGTTGGTAAATCAGTACGTGTTTCTGATTTGAAATTAGAAAAACTGATCATCACCAACGCCATTGAAGATACTATCGTTTCTGTAACTACTTCACGTGCGTTACGTCAGGCAGAACAAGAAGCATCAACTGGCAAAAAATAATTAGCCATATTGCTATAAATTAAGGCTTTCCGGTAAACGGAAAGCCTTTTTTGTTTAAAAGTGTTTCATCAAAGGCTACAATTTATTATCTTCACTAAATGCCAGCTCTTGACCGTTTTTCACTGCCGTTTTTTACCTTGATTATAGTTCTGTGGATCAGCGTGCCCTTATCCGCGCAAAGCATACTCCCCAACGATATGATCTGCGGTAAATGGATGTCTACTCAAAAAAATCTGGCCGTACAGGTTTATAAAAGCGGATCGGTGTTTAAAGCAAAAATTATCTGGTTTAATGATACTGACGATAAAACCCGGCCCATGTCAATCCGTGATGATAGCCTTAACCCTGATGAAAAGCTGCGTCATCGACTGATATTGGGGATGGAAGTATTGACAGGCCTTATATACCAAGCCGAAACCAACTCATGGGAGCAAGGTGTAATATACGATGCCAAGCATGGCCGTTACTGGGATTCGGCAGGGTATATAACTAAAGATGGGCTGCTTAAAGTAACCGGGTATTGGCACTTTAAGTGGATTGGCAAGACGCTAACCTTTAAAAGAATGTAAGCGCTTTTGGCAAGTGTAAATACTTGTGGGTTTGCCCTTAATTTCAATAAATTTGAGGCATCAAATACACCTAAAATGTATAAAATACTAAGCACCTTAACGGCCGTTATTATATCGGCTTTGATATTGAGTTCGTTTAAACTATGTGGGCAGCAGGTTAACGGTACAGTGTTGCATATTAAAGTGCACGGTAAAGGCTTGGAAGGTAACCTTGAGGGCGACTCGCCCGATCGTAATGTGTCCATTTATTTGCCACCCAGCTATAAAACCAACCCAAAGCGGCACTTTCCGGTGGTGTACTTTCTGCATGGTTTTACTGATAATGATGACAAGTTTTATGGGCAGAGTAAGCACTGGATGAAATTGCCACCCATATTGGATACGCTATTTTCCCAAGGCCTTGCCAACGAGATGATATTTGTAACCCCTGATGCCAATACCCGTTACCAGGGCAGCATATACTCAAACTCCGTAACAACCGGTAACTGGGAAGATTTTGTAGCTAAAGAACTTGTACACTATATAGATACCCATTACCGCACAATCCCAAAAGCAGAAAGCCGAGGGTTAGCGGGCCACTCTATGGGTGGTTATGGCGCGCTGCGTATCGGCGAAAAGTATCCTGACGTGTTTCAGGCTGTATACCTTATTAGCCCGGCCTTTATGTCGCCGCGTATGAGTACAATAAACGCGGTCGACGTAACCAAAATGGAGGCCGTTAAAACGGTGGATGATTTTAACAAGGCCGACTTTTGGGTAAAAGCTGATATTGCCCTGGCTGCCGCATGGTCTCCCAACCCGGCTAAGCCGCCCCTTTATCTTGACATGCCTTATAAAGACGGGCAAGCCCAGCCCGCGGTGCAAGCCAGGTGGATAGCCAACGCATTGCTAGCTTCGCTGGATCAGTATATTGCCCATCTAAAACAACTCCACGCCATCGCATTTGATGCCGGTGCGCAGGATGAAGGCATAGCGGCAGACATCACCCTGTTAGATCAGGAGTTAACCAAGTACGGCATCAAACACAGTTTCCAAATATACACCGGCACCCATATAGACCACGTTGCCCAGCGTATCCGGCAAAATGTGGTACCGTTCTTTTCAAACAACTTAGTATCGGGTAAAAAGTAGTTCTATAATCCAAATAATGCATTGGTTTTTACCAGTTTGGCATTAAATTGAGCAGTTTATAATATCTTTAGCAAGTAATAAAATATAACATACCATGTTTGTACACCACGTTTACTTTTGGTTAAAAAATCCGGGCAATGATACAGAACGTCAGCAATTATTGGAGGGCATACGAAGCCTGTTAACAATTGAGCCTAAAATATCGGCACATGTGGGTGTTCCAGCCGGCACCAACCGTGGGGTAATCGATTCGAGTTATAGTTTTTCGCTATTGCTGATGTTTGATAACGGGGCTGATGAGCAACATTATCAGCAACACCCCACGCATTTAAAGTTTGTAGCCGATTGCCAACACCTTTGGGAAAGGGTAGTGGTATATGATGCTATAGATGCCTGACATATACGCTTGTCACCATCGCCTGAATGGCCTTATATGATGCAGCTTTAGTTTGTTGTGCAATACTACAATGTAAATAACATCGTAAACAAAAATGGCTACAAACAAAAACTGCATTAACAAGGAGTGGCTATAGGTTTTGGTTTGCGTATAAAAGGCGACGGAGGCCATTAATGTGCCGAGCATTTTAAAGATAGCAATGTAAATACTTTGCCCGTTAACGGTTTTACGATCGCGGAGCAGGGTAATGAATAGGATAGACATCATGAGGTTTTGCCCAAATGCCGCGTACGCTCCATAAATATCTTTGAGTGCAACACCTAATGATAATATAGCCGTAAAGGCTATGATTAGCCCCAATAATAGTTCGAGATAGAAGATAAAAGGGAAAGTAACCCGCTTAACTATAGGGCCAAACCTGATATATTGCAACAGTATGAGTACATCAAATGCAAACCATACTCTATCAACCACCAGTTGGGGCATAGTATGGGGCAATACAAAGGAGTAAATGGTTTCCCAGGCTAAATTTGCGCATAGTGCAGCCAAAGGCATACCATACGTCATATCCAAAACGCCACGACGGAGAATGAGCAAAAAGGTAAGTGTCCAGCAGATGCCGGAGCCGATCATCAGTTGGTTAAATATTGACACAGTATCAAAAGTACAAAATAAAAAAAAGCAGCTACAATTATGCAGCCGCTAAAATTTTTAAATTACTTAACCCGCGTAAGTTGCATTTAAAGTAATAGGTACACTTAAAGCTTTTGATATGATACAATTTGCTTTTGCACCGAGTGCTACTTCCTGAAACTTCGCGTTATCTACACCTTCAATTGCAGATGCTTTTAACTCCAGATGGATGCCTGTGATACTTAAAGTTGCCATGTCAAGGTCCAATATTGCTTCGGTGTCCAGATCGCCGGGGGTAAAACCAGCTTGAGTTAGGGCGGCTCCAACAGCCATAGTAAAGCAGCCTGCATGCGCGGCGGCGATCAATTCTTCGGGGTTGGTGCCTACACCTTCATCAAAACGGGTTTTGAAAGAAAACTGGGTGTTGTTTAATACAGTACTTTGGGTTGAAATTTTGCCCTGGCCGTCTTTCAAAGTGCCATTCCAATGAGCTTTTGCGGTACGTTTCATTTTGAGATGTTTATTTAATGGTATAACAAGTATATATATAATAAATTGAATTTTATTGCCATTTTGCTCTTTCGTATTGCACTGGCCAGTTAACATTGTGGCCCAATTGGTGCGCTGCCCTTAAGGGGAAATAAGGATCGCGTAATAGTTCCCGGGCTATAATAACCAAGTCTGCTTTGCCTGTGCGGACGATCTCATCAGCCTGGCGGGGATCTGTTATCATACCTACTGCACCAGTTAACACGCCGGTTTCATCGCGTATGCTTTCAGCAAACGGCACCTGGTATCCCGGCCCCACGGGTATTTTAGCCGTAGGTACATTTCCACCCGATGAGCAATCAATCAGGTCAACATTATGGGCTTTTAATAGTGCAGCCAGTTGTACAGATTCCTCTGGAGTCCAGCCGCCGGGTGTCCAATCTGTGGCAGATATGCGTACAAAAAGCGGGTATTCTTCGGGCCATGCAGTTCTTATCGCATCGGTAATTTCCAAACATAAGCGCGTCCGGTTCTCAAACGATCCGCCATATTCATCAGTGCGGTGGTTACTTAAAGGTGATAGGAACTGATGAAGCAAGTAACCATGTGCTGCATGGAGCTCAATAACTTTAAACCCTGCTTTTAAAGCCCGGAAGGTAGCTTGTTTAAAATCGTTAATTACTTTGCTTATGCCGTTTTTGTCTAACTCTAAAGGCTTTTCGTCGCCTTCGTGGAAAGCAATGCTGCTTGGTGCAACGGTTTGCCAGCCGCCACTCAATACAGGTATTTGTCTACCGTTGTTCCAGGGTTCTGTATTACTGCCTTTGCGCCCGGCATGTGCCAGTTGCACCCCCGCTATTGCACCCTGTTTATGTATAAAGGCGGTTATACGCTCCAATTGGCTTATATGCTCGTCTTTCCATATACCTAAGTCGGACGGTGATATTCTTCCTTCCGGCGATATTGCTGCAGCTTCTGTTATTACTAAACCAGCACCACCAACCGCCCTGCTACCCAAATGTACCAGATGCCAATCGGTGGCAAAACCATCAACACTGGAGTATTCGCACATTGGCGATACTACTATCCTGTTTTTTAAAGCTATGCTTCGTATAATTAACGGACTGAACAGATGCGCCATTTTTAGTTTTTATTCAATTTTAACACCAATTGTAATAACAGTGTTTTAATGATTAGAATAAATACTTTTCTGTGACGGATGCAGGCTTTTTATGTCATCTGATTAACTTATTTTAGCCCATCATGTTAGTTGGTGTTTTATATACTTATGCAGAAATCTTCTAATTTTAACGGTGAAACTTTTTTGAATATGATACCCACCACGAGTGGGTCGGATAATATGATCAAGATTATTGGTGAATCGTTAAAAAAGCACCCGAGTACCAAACCATCAAAAGTTCCCGGCCCATTCCCGGTAGACCTTGACAGGCTAAACACCTTACCCTCTGATGCACTCCGAATCACCTGGATGGGACATTCAACACTGATTATAGAGATTGATGGCAAACGCTTTTTAACCGACCCTGTTTGGCGCAATGCATCGCCGGTGCAATTTATGGGTCCCAAGCGTTTTTACCCTGCGCCCATAGCATTGGATGATCTTCCTCATTTAGACGGCATCATTATATCCCATGATCATTATGATCATTTGGATGATAAAACGATAGTTAAACTGGCTCAAAAAGCAACCCCTATTTATTGCTCGCTTGGGGTTGGTAAAATATTAACTGGCTGGGGTATACTTGCCCAGCAAATAACAGAGTTTGACTGGTGGCAGGAACTTGACCTTGGGGAGGGTTTTAAAATTACAGCCGCGCCAGCCCGCCATTTTTCGGGCAGGGGCATTTTTAACCGTAATAAAACCTTATGGGCATCATATGCAATTAAAGGGCCTGTGCATAACGTTTATTATGGCGCCGACTCTGGCATGCATCCTTTGTTTAAAGAAATAGGAGAGCGACTGGGCCCGTTTGATATTACGATGCTGGAGATTGGGGCTTATAACGATTTATGGAAAGATATACATATGGGTCCGGCCCATGCTACAGACGCGCAACTTGCATTAAACGGAACATTAATGATGCCCATACATTGGGGAACCTTTAACCTGGCCTTCCATACCTGGACCGACCCTGCCGAACGGGTTATTGCCTATGCGACACAAAAGCATATTGATTTGCTGATGCCAGCACCGGGCGAAACTTATCAATATAATGGCAAACCCTATATCAATAAATGGTGGGAAGCTTATAGGTAGGATAGATCGGCAACAACTATCGTGTTGCTGCAATTGCATCTTCAATCCGTGGATCGTCGGGTAATATCTCCAATTGCGGAAAAGCCAGGTATTTAGCATACCATCTGATAGCGGGTATCATATCCAGTGCATCATCAGCAGATATGTCAATGGTTTCAAAAGCTAGCAACAACTTATTGTAATATCCGTAAAGCTGTATTTCGTTTGCATTAGGTTTGAAATTCATTTCATCAAGGTAGTAAACTTTTACTTTCAGATCAGTATCACGGGAGTATATAATATCCGATGATGATTGATTGGAATCTGTCAATAAAAGAAAAACCTCGCCGTTCATGTAATCATAACATAACATTAACAAGATAGTTTACTGCCTGAGTAAAATATAATTACAGATAATTAAAACTAATTATGAGTTAATTTATTTATTATCAAAAACAAATAATAAAATTTATCCTTAATTGACTATGAAAAAACTAACCCTCTCCTTAATGCTACTGGTAATAGTTGCCATGAGCAGTTGTTCTGTTATAGGTGGAATATTTAAAGCCGGCGCTGTAGTTGGAGTTATAGCAGTAATTGTTGTTATAGCAATTGTATTTTGGATAATTTCAATGTTTAGCGGTAAAAGTTAAACAGCAATATAGTGATCTGGATAAAAAGCCCAGCGGTTCTTTATCCAGATTAAACTGGTATTATTTCGAAATGTAGTTGATGACAAACTGTGGAGCGTATTTTTTATTATAGGCTACTTTTAATGTGTTAATACCTGCTGATACTTTTATGGTAGTACTGTATGTACACTCATAGTTGCCGGAAATGCTATTTAACAGCATGGTTGTAACGCTGTTGGTATTGAGTTTTGTTATGTTATGGTCGTTTACAAATAAGCCAATATGCTCTTTAACAATTGGTTTGTTTGATGATACCTTAACTTTTATGGACACCAGCGGATCACCAGATAACTGCATTGTGGCCTTAAATAGCTTATTAACATCTTCAACCGGGCTCATCCATTCTAACTGTATAAGCTCGTTTACCTGATGTTTCTTTATCGCGGTTACACATTCATCCAGGTATTGAAAATAGGGTTTATAATCAGCCCCGCCCTTAACAAGGGCCTTGTTATAATAGGTAAGGGCTTGTTTATAATTTTGTGATTTATAAAAAGCATACCCCAAACTATTATATGCTCTGACGTTTGACGAGTCGATATCAACAGATTTGCTAATAGTGTTTACAGCTTCAGTATAGTTTTGCTTAGCCAGCTTTAACTCGCCAATATTAAGATAAGCGTAAGCATTCTTATCATCAAGTCTAATAGCCGTATTATAATCTTTTAAAGCAGCATCATAATTGCCATTTTTAAATTCGGCCAACCCGCGATTGGTATAACCAAATGGAGATTTAGGGAAAAGTTCAATGGCCTTATTATACGTTTGGATAGCATTTATATAGTTGCCCTGCCAATAAGCGATAGAACCCATGTTATTATACGCATACTCATAGTGTGGATTGATTGAGATGGCTTTATTAAAATCGGTAACCGCTTCGGCATAACGGCCCAGTTTCATTTTCTCGTACCCCCGGTTATTGTAGGCTGTAGCGTTTTCGACACCAAATTCAATAACCTTATCGTTATCTTCTATGGCTTCAGTATACATATCCAAGCTGCTTTTAGCGTTAGCGCGGTTTATGTAGGCTATGATATAGTTCTTCTTTAAAGCAATTGCCTTATTGTAAAAAATAATAGCCTGATTATAGTCTTTAAATTTCTTGCAGGCATCGCCGCGGTTCAAGTAAAAGAAAGAGTTGCCCGGAGCTAGTGAAATGGCTTTATCCATATCAGCTAATGCGCTTTTTTCATTATCGAGGTCTTGATATGCTCGTCCTCTTATGGCATATGCCATTGAGTTTAGGCTGTCAGTCGCTATAACCCGGTTACAATCTGCAATTGCACCTTTGTAATCTGCATGTTTTTCTTTCTCAATTGCCCGGTTAATGTAAATATCTGTACCACCAACACTACCTGGCTGCGCATAAAGCAGTCCAATTTGCAAAACAATAAAGGTGGCGGTTACTATCAGGTTTATAAAATACCTCATTTGTTTAACAATAGCTTTTTAATCAAGAATCAATGAGGGTTTAAACGTACTTTGACTTATAATAGTACTAAAGTACAAATTGTATCTTGTTTTACAAATAAAAGCCTTTTTATTGGTGATAAGGAGCCTGTACGTGTTCTTCTTTAAACTTATACTCTTTTATATAATCTGTAGGCGACATGCCTGTTGTTTTCTTAAAAACCCGGTTAAAGGATATCGCGTTATTAAATCCAGTGGCGTAAGCTATTGATGCGATGCTGTCAAAATTCCCTTTTATTATTTTTTTACAGGCTTCATTTATTCTTACTTCATTTAAAAAGCAGAAATATGTTTTACGGGTATGCTTTTTAAAATACTTACAAAAAGCATGTTTGGTTATATGAGCAATTGAAGAGATTTTTGACAGTGTAATGTTTTCCGAATAATTTTCAATTGTATATTGGTATACATTGTTCATCCTGATACCTTCAGAATCAGTAAATGTATATTTTGAAAAGCCCGTTGATAACGATTTCCAGTTTTTTGCAGTGTCAGAAAAAAGATGGAGCAAATTCATAAAATTAACCAATCTATCAAAGCCCGTGCTTTTAGCTATCTTTTTTATAATAATAGCGGCTTGTTTTTCATAATCCGGCGATAATTGCAAACTATTTGGTGTAAGGCTTATAAATTTGGCCATAGCTTCCAATTCGGGCACGTTTGATAAATGCGACAGGGTATTATCATAATTAAAATAAACATGTATCGCATGGATGTTTTTCGTCTTTATATTCTCAAAATATATAGCATCGCCCTTAAATATATGCGGTTGGTTGGCTCCAATTACATAAACTTCGCCTGCTTTAAAGGGTTGAGTGTAATTGCCGGCTATTAATGTCCCTTCGCCTTTAATTATTAGCGTGATTTGTGCCTCTACATGCCTATGCAAATAATTATAAAAATACGGTAATATATCTTCCTGTACTACAACAGACTCACCCTTAGCAACCGGGACTGTAAACTGAACAACTTTCATATACCAATTTTACTCATTTTTAAATATAACTACCAAGTTAAGGATAATTTTTGTTTAGTGTTCGATAATCAGTATAGTAACAAAAGTAGTACCAAATAAAAAAAGGAATAGTTATTACTAACTATTCAATCCTTAAAAAGTCAATAAATAATATGGTATAGTTATTTCTGTTGATTTAAGTATTTGAGAAAGTATCCGAGTAATACATATAAAAGAGCCAAAAGATTATCTTTCAGATATTCATCATCCTTTTGACTGTGATGTTTGCATATTTTTTTTAATGGATTAGTAATACATGTTATCCTGTTTGTAGCTCTATTTTAGGTGTTCAAAAGGTGCTCGGCTTTGGTGCATACTCATATTTAATCTTACTAATTGATTAAATTTCAATGTGTTACATCGATTTGAATACCTAAGTTAAAAACTAATTTAAGGTAGTTAGGTAGGTGTTCAGAAGTTTGGCTTTCTTAAAGGTTGTTGAAGGGATAATAAACGGAAAAACCCTCTAAATAAGCTATTTAGAGGGTTTTAACACCTTGTCAAAGGTGGGTTTGTGGGAGCTACTGGGTTCGAACCAGTGACCCTCTGCTTGTAAGGCAGATGCTCTGAACCAGCTGAGCTAAGCTCCCTTCGTTTTGGGATTGCAAATATAGCGGTGTTAATGGTTTTAGCAAAATATTTTTGTTTTTTTTTCATCAAAGGGTCACCGGTGGTTTTTAGAGCGGTTTTAGACAGTAAATTCGACTCCAACAAAGAGGTTGCGAGTTGCCTGTTTTGGGTTTTTGGTTAAAAATATTGATGGAGAAAAAAGCAATAAAGAAGTTACGAGTTGCCGGTTTTGAGTTGTGGGTTGAAAGAAAATCAATAAGAAAAAAGCAACAAAGAGGTTGCGAGTTACCTGTTTTGGGTTTTGGGTTAAAAAACGTTGATGGAGAAACAAGGAACGCGTTTTCAACTTTTGTTAACTTTTTATAAAGCCAAAGCAAATTTTTCTATATTTGTGCCGGGGTAAGTCTTTTACGACCAGCTCCTCTTGAACTCCCCCAGGGTGGGAACGCAGCAAGGGTAGAGGGTTGTAGCGGTGCGATAAAAGGTGCTTACCCTTTTTTATTTTTTTGTCACAGGCGGGCAATAAGCCCCGGTACAAATCGTCTCAAAAATAAATCACATTAAATTTATTGTTAATTTGCTGCTGATAAGTTGTTATGACTTATTATGGCATTTTGCAATATTATTTGGAACTCTATTAACATGCTCGATATTTTTATTATTGGCGCGGGCCCCATTGGCCTTGCATGCGGGTTAGCGGCTCAAAAGGCAGGCTTAACCTATCTTGTTGTTGATAAAGGCTGTTTGGTTAACTCGCTATATAATTATCCATCTACCATGACTTTCTTTTCCACTTCCGAAAAGCTGGAGATTGGCGGCGTTCCATTTGTGTCAAACAGCGTAAAACCTACTCGTGCCGAAGCTTTGGAATATTATCGCCGTGTAGCCTGTTCAAATAAACTGTTAACTAATTTGTTCGAAGCTGTCCAAAATATAGCTTTCGCTGATAATGCCTACACTATCCAAACTACCAAGGCGCAATATCGGGCCACGCACATCATTATAGCAACCGGTTTTTACGATGTACCTGTTAAACTCAACATCCCGGGCGAGCATCTGCCCAAAGTGAAGCATTACTATAAAGATCCGCATTATTATGCCCTGCAAAATGTATTGGTAGTAGGTGCCAGTAACTCGGCGGTTGACGTAGCTTTAGAAACCTACCGTAAAGGCGCGCAGGTAACCATGGTAGTGCGCGATAATGAGATCAGCAACAGGGTAAAATACTGGGTGCGCCCCGATATTATAAACCGCATTAAAGAAGGGACAATAAAAGCGTACTTCAATTCGTCGTTAAGCGTTATCCGCGAACATGAGGTTGATATAGCTACTCCCGACGGTATAATTACCATACCCAATAATTTTGTAATGGCCATGACAGGCTATAAACCGGATTTTGGGTTTCTTAAAAATATAGGTATTATGCTATCAGCAGATGATAAACTGTTTCCCCAATATAATCCCGATACTATGGAAACCACCAACCTGCCCGGTATTTACCTTGCGGGGGTAGTTTGCGGCGGTATGAATACCCACCTTTGGTTTATAGAAAACTCCCGTATACATGCCGACATGATTATTGGTGATATTTTGAAAAAGCAATTGTAAAAAAATGTTAAATTTAAAATCTGTTTACAGGCAACAACCATAAATAGGTATATTGTGCCACCTTTAATATGCCTTAACTTACACTGAATGAATTTACGGAAACTTATTTTTGTATTATCTATATTAACTACTGTTACCTGCTTACATACACTTGCGCAAACTGATACGGTTAGCCTGAAAACCATTATTACCAAAACTGCTAAACTGGCCAATGAGCGTCCGCCCGAAAAGGTATATCTGCAAATGGATAAACCATATTATGCCGTTGGCGATACCATATGGTTCAAGGCGTATTTAACTATCGGCGCGCACCAACCGTCGGACCTGAGCAAGGTTATTTATATAGATATCATTAGCAGTCAGGATACTGTAGTGCAATCCCTTAAAATTCCTGCCGACAATGGTGTTGGTTATGGCAATATCGCGCTAACTCAAGCCCTGTATAAACAAGGCAATTACCATATCAGCGCATACACTAACTGGATGCGCAATTTTGATCCGGCTTATTTTTTCAATAAAACATTTGCTGTTGGCAACCCTGTAGATAACCTGGTGTTTACCCACGTTTCCTTTAAAAACGATAACGGTAAGATAAACGCGCATATACTTTATAAAGATCAGTTTGGTAATCCATATACAAACAAAAAGGTAAGTTGGAAAATAGAAACCGGCGATGATAAAGCGATTAAGGGCAAAGAAACCACCGATCAAAATGGCATATTAAATCTAAACATTGTAACTAATAAATCTCCGGTAACGGCCTCAAATTGGTTGTTTACGGCAATTGACCTGGGGAACAGAAAAACCGTTACCAACTCATTTCCTTTAAAAACAGCTGTAGCCATTCCAGATGTGCAGTTTTTTCCGGAAGGCGGTAACCTCATCAATACTGTACCATGCAGGGTAGCATTTAAAGCTATAAAACCCGATGGGTTAGGAGCTGATGTTAAAGGTACCATTACAGATAATGATGGGAAATCAGTAGCTGAATTTAAATCGCAGCATTTAGGGATGGGCTCCTTTGTGATGGTGCCCGAAAGCGGTAAAACCTATAAGGCTAACGTAGTATATGCCGATGGGGTACAAGGCTCGTATGAGTTGCCTAAGGTACAGCAGCGCAACATTAGTCTGGCCGTATACAATATCAATGTCGACAGCGTAAACATCAGAATAACCACAAACAGTGATTTTTATCAGCAAAACCAAAATAAAGTATTTTACATCATGGCACAAAGCGGAGGTTATGTATATTACGCCGCTCAAACTATTTTACGCAGCCAGTTTTACTCTGCACCAATACCTAAAAGCAAATTCCCGACAGGCATTGTACAGTTTACCCTTTTTGCAGCAAATGGCGAAGCTTTAAGCGAGCGTATTATATTTATACAACGTAATGATATGCTCAATTTATCATTGAACGCCGGCCGCGCAACCTTTGCTCCACGGCAAAAGGTTAAAATGATGGTAACGGCGAAAAATAATACATTACCTGTAGAAGCCGGTTTGTCTGTAGCTGTAATAAACGAAGCAAAAATACCCTTTGATGAAAATACCGAAACCACCATTTTAACGAGCCTGTTATTAAGCGCTGATTTGAAAGGGTATATTGAAAAGCCTAATTATTATTTTAATCATCCAAATGATAAAACAGCGGCCGACCTTGATCTGTTAATGATGACGCAAGGATACCGCCGGTTTTTATATAAAGATATAATTGCCAATAAACTCCCGCCAGTTTATTTTTTACCTGAACAAGGCATCGAAGTAACGGGTACACTGAGGAATCAAACCGGTATGCCTATTTCTAAAGGAAGTGTAAGGTTGCTTATACATGATAAAAATTATTCGACCCAAACGGTTACAGACATGTCAGGCAATTTTAAGTTTACAAAATTGATGTTTCCTGATTCTGCAAAAGTAACCCTGAATGCCAGGAACAATGTAAATGCTAACAACCTGATGATCATGCTTAACAGTAGCACTTTACAGGGTATATCACCCAATATAAACGCTCCTGATGAGCTACTTAATATTGATAGTGCTATAGCCCCGTATTTGAAAAACACAAAAATGCAGTATAATAGTTCGCATATGCTTAGAGAGGTACAGATTAAGGCGGTTAAATATGTAAAAAAGCCCAGCCATTCTGATTTTCCGGAACTGGCAGGTTTAGGAATGGAAGCCGATCATACCATATCGGGCGATAGGTTAAAAGATTGCCCCAACTTTGCTAGTTGTATAGAAACCATGAGTATGGGCTTAACCTATGATACCGATAACCTATACGTTACAAGGGATTATAATGCCGGTAAAAAGATGCCTGTTCAGATATATTTTAATGGAATGCCAGTTGATTTTACGTACTTAAACAGCGTAAACGCGGCACAGGTAGAATCGGTAGAAATATTTACCAGCGATGGTTTAAGCGGAATTAACCGGCGCAATAATACCAATGGTGTATTGGTAATAAATAGTAAAGTAGCACCAAAGGGCACTAAAATAACGCAGCAGCAATTGCAGGAATTATTTCCACCAAAGTATCTATTGTCTTTTACGCCTAAAGGGTATGATATGCCCCGCCAGTTTTATTCGCCTAAATATACAGGGCCAGCGGGTGTTTTACAAAATGCAGATTTGCGCACCACAATTTATTGGAACCCTAAAGTAACTACAGATAAAATTACCGGTACAACAGCGCTGGAGTATTTTAATGCCGATGGTAAAGGTACTTACCGTGCTGTGGTTGAAGGTATGGATGCTGATGGTAATATTGGCAGGTTTGTTTATCGTTATAAGGTAGAGTAAGAAGCTATAAATTTTAATCAATAAGACATGGAATTAAACGATCATGTTTTTGCTTTGAAGAATATAATAGATGCCCAGCAACAGGTTATTACCTTGTGGGAATCGATATTTAATTCGGCCGAGAGTACCATACTCAATCTGGTGAAAATAAACCTCGAATTAAAGGTGCAACTGATCCATCAGATCAATCCGGATTTTAAACTACCCGAAAACATTTATCGTGAGCTGGATGCCGTACGCGAAGCTTATCATCAGGGGAAAATATCACCACTGGAATATTTTGAAAGTTTAGATATAATGCTCAGTCAGATTGCTATCTGATTATTGCATCAACTGTTCATTAAATTTCTGCAGTAATTTAATCAGGTCTTCGTATTTGTTAAGGGGTAATGTAGCGCTAATATCAAACACATCGTGATAGGCCTTTATTCCGCCCAGGGTATAGATATAGAAAGCAGGTACACCTTTTTCTGTAAATAGGTAATGATCGCTGTTAGCCGCTTTACCGCGCGAACCTATTTTAACCAGGTAATGGTTTTCATTATTGATATTGGTTAAGATTTTATATTCTTTAGAGTAAACCGTAGCATTAACTACCATTAAACCTTCTTCGCCAGTTCCTTCCAGGTCGGCATTGATCAGGAAGCGGATATTTTTAAGCGGCAACAAAGGATGTTCGGTAAAGTATTTAGAGCCTAACAATCCGGCTTCCTCGCCCGAGAAACAAATAAATACCATGCTGTAACGTTGCGGGTGAGTGGCATAATATTTAGCGAGGCCCAATAATAATGCAATACCGCTGGCATTATCATTAGCACCGGGGAAATAGGTGCTACTACCCATACCGCCCAGATGGTCATAATGTGCAGTAAATACAATGGCGGAATCAGGCTTGTCTGTACCCTTAACTACACCGCAAATATTGGAGGTTTTAAAATCTCTTATCACTTTGTTTTCCACGTTGAGCTCTATGGATGCCGGGGTTTCTGTAAGTGCTTTCCGGTCTATCTCAATACCAGTATAATCAGCAGCTTTTTGCTCAACCGACCAGGTGAGTTTGTTTTGGAGAGCCACAATTACCCGGTTATCCTGATCAATAAAATGTATACTGTCTGTTTGTGCTAACCGTCCTTTGCCTTTTGCAGCACGGCTCTCCGGCGAAACAATAAAATCTTTCCCGGGGCGAAGTGCTACTCCGTTAATTGCTACCTCCATTTTACCCGGAAATATATTTACCGGGTACGAAAAATCCTGCCTGAAACTTTGGCCGCTTAAGGGCTTTAAACCATATACTTTAAATTGTTCGGTTAAAAATTGAGCTGCTTTGTTTACACCGTCATTGGTATAGCCCCGGCCCCAAAAATAAGGAGATGTTAAGGTATCTACTATTTTACGGGCAAAAACTATATCCTGCCCAAAGCAGCAGTTACCAATGATAAGAAAAAAGCAAAGCAATTTGATTTTCATTCGCAAGCCACGTTATTCATGCTTCCAAATGATATCGCCTTTGGTATTAATATACCCCCATTTCTGACCTTCAAACATGGTGAACAGCACCCCGTTTTTAAAGGCATAGGGGTCGGTACTTACACCACCGCCACCTAAGGTAGGTTCAATCACCATTTTTCCTGTTTTATCAATAAAACCCCATTTACCATCTGTTATGGGGCCCGTATGTACCGCGGCTAATCCTTCCGAAAATATATCGGCCAGCGAGTATTGCAAGGGGATCACTATTTTTCCCTGCCTGTTAATATAGCCATACTTCTCATTCACGGCAACGTTTGCCATATCTTTAGAAAAATTTCCGGCATAGTCAAAGGCAGGCGCAATTATCATCTTTCCTGTTTTATCAATATAACCCCATTTGCCCTTTACTAGCACCGCTGCCAAGCCATGGCTAAATTTACCTTCCTCGTAAAAGTTATAACCCTCCCGCATTAAAATTGCACCGTAATCATATATGGGTTTTATAATTAACTCGCCGGCTTTGTTTATGTAGCCATATTTTCCATCCTTTTCAACAAGTGCCATTCCTTCACTAAAATCGCCAGCATTGTCAAATTCGGGTTTAATTACCCAATTGCCTTTTTTATCAATAAAGCCCCATTTGCTATGCAAGCTTGTTGATTCTTTAACCCGGCAAAGCCCTTCGCAAAACCGGAATGCAAACGCGTAATGGGGTTCAATAACCACTGTGCCTTTTTTATCGATGAAGCCCCATTTTCCATTAACGTTTACAGCCGATAGCTCTTCGTAAAAAGGTACAGCAGTTACGTAGGCCGGCTGTACCACTATTTTACCCGTTGTATCTATAAATCCAATTTTGTTCAAGGTATTGTCGATAAAAAAAGCCATCCCATTGGAGAATGTGCCGCACCGGTTTTCCACATCAAAAACCACCTTTCCATATTTATCTATAAAACTGTATTTGCCATCTTTTACAATAGGGTAGAGGCCGTTGTTTTTACCTTGCGAAAAAACTGTGATGGATTGGAATAGAAGCAAAGCAAAAGAAAGGTAAGCTATGCCGATTATACTTTTAACTTTTGTATTTTTCTTCATAATAGGGGATTTTTAATTTAAATGACACGCGCTTAATTGCCTCAGACCAATCTACAGAAATAGTTGAAATAAAAAAAATATGGCCTAAAACAAACACCCGATCAATAGTTTTATAGCAATACAACAACTTGGTGCGAACTAATTGGCAAACGCGTTGTTAATCTGTTATTATATATAAAATAACATGATGGCAAATGATGTTGACAGTATAAACAGAATTACCCGCGAACACCTGGTGAACTTAATTTATAACGGCGGCGCGCATGCTACTATAGAAGAAGCGTTAGATGATTTGCCTGCCAAGTTACGGGGCATACAACCCGATGGCCTGCCCTATAGCATTTGGCAATTGGTTGAGCATATCCGTATTGCCCAGTGGGATATATTGAAATTTGTAACCAATAAAGAGCATATATCGCCTAAATGGCCCGACGACTATTGGGTTAAAGAACCTACCCCAAAAGATGAAGAGGAGTGGGGTAATTCCATTGAGCAGATATATGCCGACCGGCAAAAATTTATTGACTGGTTAATTGATCCCGAAAAGGATCTCTATGAACCTTTTGAAGGTGAAAATGGGCAAACCTTGCTCCGCGAAGCTCTGCTTATTGCCGACCATGCCAGTTACCATATTGGCGAAATTATCATGATAAGAAGATTACTGGGTGCCTGGAAAAATAAATGATTATTTTAATCCCTTAATAAAATCAACTACGGCAGTTACAAATTCGGGTTTTAAAGGTAAGCTGGGGTTATTGTAGGTTGCTTTATTAAGTTCCCTATCCGCGGGGGCCGCTTTTAAAATATGGTTCATGCCGTCAATTATTTTTAACACCGCTTCAGATTTTGCTTTTTTTAATTTTTCGGCATTAGCTACAGTTACCTGGATATCTGTTGTGCCTTGTATAATTAATATGGGCAATTTTAGCTTTTTAATCTCTTTAGCAGGATCATACCTAAACCACGACATCAGGTAGGGCTGAATGCTAGGCCTGGCCAAAGCATACAGGGCAGGGTCTACACGGGGCGTTACCTTTCCTTTACGCATGGTATCCAATATGTTTTTAAATTCCTGGCTGATTGATGGCGGTTGCGATTTTAATTGCTCCGTAACTATTTTATCTGCCGATTCGCCGGCCCCGGCTACAGAAATATAGCCTGCCAGGTCTTCGTCTTTAGCGGCAAGCATCCCAATTAGTGAGCCTTCGCTATGGCCCAGGATAATTATTTTAGAGAATCTTTTATCCTCTTTGAGCATACTTATCAATCCCCCGGCATCATCCACAAAATCAGTAAACCGTGTATCAGCCTCCTTGCCCGAAGTTGTACTTTGCCCTATGCCACGTTTATCATACCGTAACGTGGCAATACCGGCCTTACCTAAGGCTTCGGCTATCAATTTATAGGCATTGGTTTGGAAGCCAAAGCCATTACCATTTCTATCCGTTGGCCCGGATCCGGCTATGATCAAAACAACAGGTAATTTACCTGATATATTTTTAGGTATGGTTAATGCGCCGGATATAGTGCCTGCCAGAGTTTTTAAGGTTATAGGTGTTTCTGTTACGGATGGATCAATGGCTGGCGGTGTTTGCACTTGTGGGGCATTAGTAACTTGTTTTTCGGCCTTATACTCATTGAAGAATATCCCATCAACCTCGTTCAAGCCATTTAGAGATAAGTTTATTAAGAGCGTTTCTTTATCAAAAGCAGCTTTATACACCCCTGCTGTTTGTACATATTTTATAAAAGTAGCCTGCTTTAACTGGCCTATTTGAGCCTGCATTTGGGTGATCAATGTTTTAGTTTGTTGGAGCGGGAGGGCAGCTTTAACCTTAACATCAAACATATTGTACAAACTATCGGGCTGATTATTGTTGTAGTACTTTTTAAATTTATTAATAGCCGTTTTATAATTAGGGTGCTCTGTTTGTGCAAACGTTAATTTAATTACAAATAGCAGGGCGAAACAAAAAAGTATCTTTCTCATTTGGATAGAGGGCTTATTGGGCTAATATAAATTATAATCTGCAGTTTTACGTTATCCTATTTTCTCCATTTCTCCTTTTACAAACTCAGCAAGTTCTTTAACATAGCTTGCGCTAAAATCAAACTTTATACCCGCGGTTTCGTAAATTTCGGTTATGGTTTTGGTATAGCCCAATTTTAAAGCATCCAGGTATTGTTGTAGACCTGTTTCGGGGTTTTCTTTATAATTTTTCCAAACGGCAATGGCACCTAACTGGGCCATGCCATATTCAATGTAATAAAACGGTACTTCAAAAATATGAAGCTGTTTTTGCCATAAGTTTTGTTTGGACTCCTCGAAGCCCGCCCAGTCAACAAAGTTGGCTCCAAAACGGTCAAATATTTGTGTCCAGGCATCGGTACGCTGCTCGTTGGTATGCTCGGGGTTGGTATATATCCAATGTTGAAACTGATCTACCACGGCAACCCAGGGCAGGGTTTTCAATACATCAAAAAGCTGATCGCGTTTAGCCCGTTTCAATTCTTCTTCATCCTTAAAATAAACATCCCAGTTATCCATCGATATCAATTCCATTGACATGGATGCCAGTTCTGCCACTTCAGATGGGCAATGCTTAAAGTCGTTCAGTTCAAGGTCGGCTGTTAAAAAAGTATGTACTGCATGGCCACCTTCGTGAACCATAGTGGTGAGATCGCGAAAAACACCTGCCGAGTTCATAAAAATAAACGGTGCCCCGGTTTCAGATAGGGGGTAGTTATAACCACCCGGTGCTTTACCTTTGCGGCTCTCTACATCAAACAGGCCATTATCTTTCATAATCTCTAACCGCTCACCTAAATAACTGTGGATGTTTCTAAAACATTGTATCGATTTTTCTATCAGTTCTTCACCATTTTGAAACGGCTTTAAAGCGGGTTTGCCCGATGTATCAACCTCGGTATCCCAGGGTTTAAGGGCGGCCAACTTTAAGGCTGCTTTACGCTTTTCGGCTTGCTCCTGTAAAATGGGTACAATCTCCGTTTCTATCGCTTCATGAAAATTATAGCAATCATGCGGGGTATAATCAAACCGGCCCAATGCCTTAAACATGTAATCGCGGAAATTCTCGAACCCCGCATTTAATGATAGCTTGTGGCGCAGGCCACGTAAATGGTTAAACAGTTCGTTTAACTTTTCTTTTTCCTGCAGGCGGCGGGCAGTAATTTTCTCCCAGGTTGCCTGCCGTTTTGCACGATCCTGATCCTTTAAAAATACCGAAGCTTGTTCCAGTGTATATTCTTTATCAGCAATCTCTACCGACATTGACCCGGTTATTGATTGGTATTTTTGCTGTTCAACCTGGATCTCGGTTTGGATGGGGATGTTCTCTTCCCTAAAAAGTTCGAGCGCGTTTTTTACACCACGCAGGTAAATGTAAAATTTTTCGCCATCAAGTTCCAACGCGTAATCGCTGGCAATGAATTTTTCGTTAAGCTTATTGTTAAAGGGTGCAATTTGCGGTTCAATTTCGGTAGCAAAGTATTGAAAGTTCTGTAATAGTTCTTCGCTATTGGTATCGCATGTCATGCGGATGTACCGCCAGGCAAAATCTTCTTCCAATGCGGCTTCTATTTCGCTCCTGTCCTGCAGCCATTTTTCCAGCTCATCAACAGATTTGATGTCGCGGTTTAACAATTCAGTATAAATAGGTTCAAGGGTTTCCCATTTAATTTCCAATTCGGCAGGTATATATTTTCTTTCTCTTTTGTGAATCATAGCAGTATAAATATGCAAATGTGTAGTTCTGCAAATGTGCGAATTTTTTAAATGTACGTAGCGTGTAATACATAATTAAAAATCAGGTAAAACTACTTGATTGATTCAGTAATTTTACCTATTTTTACATTATGACAGTTAAAGAGATTGGTATTTTACAAGATATTCCTTCCAGAATAGACAATAATAAAACACTGCGGATGATTAATAGCGGCAAGGTAGGTTACAGGCATTTACAAGCCATAAAAACTTTGACTTGTTTGAACGATAAAAAAATATCGGCTTGGTTTGATGTTAGTGAAAAAACATACCGCGCTTTTAAAACTCACGGAGATGATATAAAAGCCAGGATACAAGAACACACTATAATGGCGTTGACCTTGATAAAACATGGTATTGAAGTTTTTGGTACAACAGATAAATTTACCCATTGGTTGGAGAGCGAAAACTTTTACTTTGATAAAAAGCCACCTATCGAGTTTATGAATACATATAGTGGGATTAAATTTATTGATGATCGTTTAACCGCGATGGAGTACGGCGATAATAATTAATATGGAGATATTTAGGATTGCCAAAAACTCTTTTTCCAATAAATTAACCGCTTCCGGAAAGGCCAGCAGGTGGAATTTAGACGATGAATTTATACTGTATACCGGCAGTTCCAGATCGCTTTCGTCGTTAGAACTGGTTGTACATAGAAATTCAATTAAACCGTCCTTTACTTATAAAGTAATGATTATTTCTATTGCCGACGAAGAAGAACTTTTCACTACTATATTGCAAAAAGATTTACCTCAAAATTGGAGAAGTATAAGTGCATATCCAGACATTCAATTTATTGGGTCTAAATGGTATAGGTCAAAACAATCACTTGTAATAAAAGTACCGTCAGCCGTTATCCCTAAAGAATATAATTACTTAATAAACACATTACATCCTGAGTTTACTAAAAAGGTCTCTTTGGTTAGAACAGAAGACTGTTTTTGGGATGATAGGCTGCTTTAACCGTATAACAAACCTATCTCATCCATAACCTGTCTATCAAAAAAAACACGGCAAAAACTACGCTTGCAATGCCGTTGGTTGTCATAAAAGCGAAGTTAACCCTGCTCAGGTCGTTAGGTTTAACCAGCAGGTGCTGATAGATAAGCATGGAGCAGAAGAAAACAATACCCGCGTAATATGGCCAGCCCATCAAAGTAAATGCAGCCGGGAGCATAATAAAGATGGCCGATAACACATGCAAAAATGTAGATAGTCTTAACGCGTTAACTTTACCCAAATAAGCTGGGATGGAATGCAGGTTGTGGCTGCGGTCAAAATCTTCATCCTGCAAGGCATAAATAATATCAAACCCGCTTACCCAGCATAAAACAGCAAGCGAAAAAAAGATGGGTAATAGCGCAAATTGGCCGGTTACCACCAGGTACGCCCCTATGGGAGCCAGTGATAGGCCCAGCCCCAGCACCAAATGGCAAAGTGCCGTAAAGCGTTTTGTTGCACTATAGCCCAAAACCACAAACAATGCTATTGGCGACAGGTAGAAGCATAGATGATTAATGAACCATGTTGTAATGATAAACAACGCGCAGTTAATGAGCGTAAAGGTTAAAGCCGCCTTTGCCGTTAACCTGCCAGCTGGAATATCGCGCACCTGGGTGCGCGGGTTTTTGGCATCAATATCCCTGTCCAGATATCGGTTGAAGGCCATAGCAGCGTTACGTGCAAAAACCATGCACATCACCGTAAAAACCAATTTTTGCCATTCAAAGGGGTGGTTGGTAGTGGTAACGGCCAAAAAGAAGCCAATAAAGGCAAATGGCATGGCAAATATGGTATGTGAAAACGTAACTAATGAAAGGTATTTTTTCATGTTATTATTTATTCTGTTTAGCATAGCTTACCGGCGATACTCTGCTCTTGAAACGTTGGAGGGCGGGCTACAATATTCCAACAATTATATTGAGTTTTTATAAGCCTCGTACGCTGCGGCTACGCTTTTGTAATCAAAATTATCGTTAATGGAGCCTATAAAGTTTAAAACCTCATCGCGCCCGTTCTGTAGCTCTGCCGATGTGATAAAGATAGTAGGGATCTCTTCAAAAGTAGCCAGAAACGCTTTTTTAAATTTGCTGATGTTCTGATCGGTTTTAACGCCCGATTGTTTATCGGCTTTGGTAAAAGCTAAAACAAACGGGATGCTTTTTTCGCCAAGCCAGCCGCAAAACTCCAGGTCTATTTTTTGCGGTTCTAGCCGGCTGTCAATCAGTACAAATACACATTGCAGGCTTTCGCGTTTGTCTAAATAAGCACGTATAAACTTGTTCCAATCTTCTTTTTTGCTTTTGGAAATCCGGGCGTAACCATAACCTGGTAAATCAACAATATACCAGCTTTCGTTGATTAAAAAATGGTTAATCAATTGCGTTTTGCCCGGTGTTTGCGATGTTTTAGCCAACCCCTTTTTATTAGTCAACATATTAATAAGCGACGATTTACCTACGTTAGAGCGGCCAATAAAAGCGTACTCTGGTTTAAGCGGCGGGGGCAATTTTGATATCTGGGTGTTGCTGCAAAGAAAATCGGCAGTTTTTACAATCATACTGCAAAGTTAACACTTATTTAGTTTTTGCTTTATTAAACTTGTATAACAGTGTTAGCAAGAGATATCTCCTCCATGTTTTCAAAGTTATGCTGCTTGCTGCTAACTACTTGCTACGCATTGTATCAAACTCCTACTATTGCCATTTTCGCAACAAAAATTGAAGGTACATGGGTATTTTTGGGTTTTTTTTCTTATTTTTTCAATGGTCTATTATCAAAATTGCAAAATATTAATCACATAAACGAGGGCCTGACCAATAACCAAAATAACACATGGGTAAAAATGGGTACAGAATAAAAAAGGATCTGTCATGCTGAGCTTGTCGAAGTATGGTGTGCGGGCCTCTGCGCTCCGTTCTTCGACGGGCTCAGAATGACACCCAGCGCACTTTTGGCTTTCGACTTTCAACTTTTGGCTTTTAGCTTTTGGCTTTTGACTTTCAACTTTTGGCTTTCGGCTTTCGGCTTTCGGCTTTCGGCTTTCGTAAGCTATACAAGATACCTTTAATTTCGGACAATAGCAAGAAACAGAATGGAAGAATAATACCTGCCCTTGCCTTGCCCTCGATACATACTGGCTAGGATGGGGAACACTAAATATTATTTATTGACACTGATTTAATGGTCTCTAATTTGTTAAGAAACTCTCTGCAACAGTCCTCTACTTGCTTTACAAACACGTCATTTTCAAAGGCATCATAAACTTCACGTTTCGCAAAAAAATCATCTAAAGATCTAATTAATTCATCTTGTATTTGTTTCATAATATTATTTAAATAGAAATAATAAAAATACATAATATAATCAAACCTATATAGCATCGTCCTAAAATAAGTTTACATGTGTCAGGCACAAGTACCCATCGCTCTTTCCCTCGCTGCATGCTTTGCGCCAGTTATGTAGATGGAAAAGCAAAAATTCCCGGAACTTGATCCAGCCATCCCACCTTTCATAACCTTGTAACAAATGAATAGAAAACCCAAGCGAAGATGCCTGTAGGGGTGATGGGAGCAAAAATCGACTTTAGAAGTACAAAATATTATTCGTAAATTTAGCCATTAAAAATCTTGATTCAAAGGCATTTATGGATGGTGAATTAATTAAGCTACCGACCGAAACACTATTAGGGAAGTTTGGAGTGGGAAATCACATACCGGGCTCGGGAAGTGCAGCTGCCCTTCAAGGGATGTTGTCTGCTCAATTGATTTCAACGGTAATAAATCTTACAAGCGAAAAGAAAAAAAATAATTATCAATCAATCCTTCCGCAGCTTAAATCCATTTCTTCAGATATTAACACCCGTATTTATCCAAGATTGCAAGAGTTATTTCAACAAGATTCGGAACAATTCGATTCCACTATACAATTGCGTAAAGAGAGAGACAATGAAAAAAGCTTCAAAAAGAGCAAGGAGTTAGATAAACTATCTCAAGAGGCTTTGAAATTTGCAACAGAAACGTTAGTTGAAGTAGCGAAATTATGCGTCGAATTAGGGGACTTCGCAACATTCATATTTAACAATGCATTTAGATCTGCTAGAGGAGATTCCGGTGTCGCTCTTAATGGCGCAATTGCTGCTGTTGCAGGCTGTTTATCGATAGTCTATTTAAACTTTCTTAGTGTTGACGATAGAAGTTGGGTTGAAAAAATTGAATCAATCGCGATAAAACTAAAACTTCACTATGAAAGATTGCTTCTGTTGGCAAACGATAGCCTTACAATTCTTGAAAAGGAAGTCGAGGTAAATCAATCCCTGAAAATTGAAATTATAAGACTTCAAATAAATAAGTTAAATAACAAAAAACTGTCTAATCGCGATATTGAAAACGTGGCGAAACAAATACAAAATATCTTATGGAGGTATCGACATACTATTTGGAAAATGAAAAGGTTAGAAAGCCCACGGGAGGTTTTAAGAGCCGACATCGCGATTGAAAAACTTTTGGGCTATAAAATTGTAAAACGTGATTCGTTAGGTGTTTATAATATATATGGCGATTCCGTTGAGGTTGCAGGAATAATTGATAACGATAATAAGGCGATTGGTATTTCTGGAAAATTTTCAAGTGAAGTTCAAAATTTCACTTTAGCGCATGAACTTGGCCATGCGATTTTACATAAACAAACTGGTTTACACCGCGATAAAGCGATAGGTAATTTAAGTGAGACGAGAGAACCAATTGAACAACAAGCAGACAAGTTTGCAACTTATTTTTTAATGCCGGAAAAACAGATAAAAGAATTCTTTAATGAGATTTTTTCTATGGAAAAATTCACTCTTAATGAAGACAACGTTTTTGCATTAAATGGAGGCAGTCTAACTTCATTTAGATCCAAATGCAAAAGTACACGCGACTTATCGAGAATTATTTCCTCTACAGAATCGTTTTATGGCATCCCATTCAAATCTATGGCAAACGTATTTAATGTCTCAATTGAAGCGATGGCTATTCGAATGGAAGAACTTGGCTTAGTAGAATTTTAATCCCCTTTTTGGTACAAATTGTCGGGCGGGCTATGTGTAAAGGCTACTTCTGTCTGTTCTAGGCAATATACTCATTAATGTGTATAATTGGCACAAGCGCCTATCGCGCTTGCGCCCGCTTCATGCTAGAAAGGGGTTTGCAATACGTTAATCTAACCTATGACTCCTTTTACTTGGTAAAGAGGTGGCGAATTTATGGTGTTGTTGAATCAAACTTTTTCTCTCCAGCCTTTTCTCTGGCTATCCGAGCTATCTCGTTATCATACATAAAGGTGACATATGAATCACCGGATGCTTTAAGCCTTCTTTCGACTTCATCAAACGAATTAAGATTCCCCATGACCTTACCAACTAATTCATTAAACCTTTTTACTACATCCTTCTTTAACATCAGTTTTCTCTTTGCAAGGCTTACATCTTCTCTTAATTCTTCTATGTTACTATATGCTTTCACATACTCAGGTTTTGCTTGGAGCTTTATACTTTCAAGCATTTGTTTATAGTGTTCATCTTTTGATGGATTCGTTTGGCTAAAGCAAAGGCTATAGAAAATTAAGAATGTGAAGAGCAAAAGAATGAATCTCATTTTAAATTCTGATTAAGTTAGTAACTAAGGTATGCAATTCTATAATGTGGTTAACAATGATCTATCAGGTTCCCCTCTTTCTGGTACAAATATGTCGGGCGGGCGATGTGTAAAGACTACTTGTGCCTGTTCTAGGCAATATACTCATTAATGTGTATAATTGGCACAAGCACCTATCGCCCTTCCCTCACTTCACACTTTCGCCCGGTCTGCGCCCGGTATCAATAGTACTATTTTATCAAAATACAGCCATTATTAGCAAAGTTACATGCTTATTGCCTGCAGTAGTTAATTTTACATTATAACCTATTATAAAAAGTAAATGACACATTTATCTATTGTCAAATTTTCTGTTACCGCAATTGCTGTCCCTGCTATAATATTGTTTTTTAGCTATAAACAGGCCGATGAAAAACAGCAGTTGGCTAAGGAGATGCAGGCATCTATGGTAAATAATTTACTAAAGCCGTGGTATCCAAAATCGTTCGACGAACAATATGGTGGTTTTGTAAGTTCGTTCAGCTATAATTTTACACCCACAGCCGATCAGGGCAAGATGATCGTTACTCAGGCCAGGCATACCTGGAGTAATTCAAAAGCGGCTGAGATGTTCCCCGAAGTGGCCTATTATCAACATGGTGCAAAACACGGTTTCGAATATTTAAAGAACGTAATGTGGGATAAGCAGTACGGCGGATTTTATACCTATGTTGATCAGCGCGGTAATGTTAAACCAAATCGGTTCGCTGCAAAAGAAGCATATGGAAACTCATTCGCTATTTACGCACTTGCGGCTTATTACCAGTTAAGTGGCGACACCAGTGCGCTGAACTTAGCGATAGCTGATTTTACCTGGCTTGATAAGCATAGCCACGACCCTATTTTTAAAGGCTATTTCCAACATATGGAACGCGACGGCACCCCCATGGTACGGGACAAAAACACACCATCAACTGCTGAATTAGGTTATAAAGATCAAAATACCTCTATCCATCTGCTCGAATCGTTTACAGAACTGTATACGGTATGGCCCGATAAACATTTGAAAGAAAGATTAAATGAAATGTTTTTATTGGTGCGCGATACAATAACTACGCCCAAAGGGTATCTAAAATTATATTTTACTAGAAACTGGACGCCTGTATCGTTTAAAGATTCGACCACTAGTGTGATTCTGCTACACCGAGGCCTCGACCATGTATCATTTGGACATGATGTAGAAACTGCTTATTTATTGTTGGAAGCATCGCATACGTTAGGCTTAAAAAACGATACCACCACCTTAAAGATCGCTAAGCGGATGCTTGACCATGCTTTGACCAATGGATGGGACGCACATAGCGGTGGATTTTATGATGAAGGGTATTATTTTAAGGATAAACCAGAAATAACAATAATTGCCGACACAAAAAACTGGTGGGCACAGGCTGAAGGATTAAATACACTTTTGCTCATGTCTGATTATTATCCAACCGACAAACTGCATTACTTTCAAAAATTTAAACAGTTATGGGCTTATGTGCAAACCTATTTGATAGACCATGAGAATGGCGACTGGTATCAGGGAGGAATAGATAAACAGCCTGAACTTAAAACAGCGTTAAAGGGGCAGATATGGAAAGGCACTTACCACAATTTAAGAGCATTAATAAACTGTATACAACGCTTACAGCCCGATAAAATAGCGCCAACACAGCCTCAAAATGCTATTATGGTAGGTAGTAAAACCCTAACCTGGCGGCCGTCCTCGGATAATGATCATGTGCTGGGTTATAATATCTACTTAAATAAAGCTCGGATAGGCTTTACCCCGTTAACCACCTATAAGTTGGCTGATAATATTAAAACAAGGCAAAGTTTTATAATAAAAGCTATCGATCTGCAGGGGAATGAATCATTAGCTTCTGAACCTATAATAAGCAAATAGGTATTAAAAAACTCACCGTCCTGAGGCGGGTATGCCTATCGCTCTTGCCCTCGTTTCATTGCCAGGTGGGATTATTTACTTAATCGTTCCGCCCTTTAGAATTGCTTTTTGATATAGTTTAAAATATTTTTTGTAGAGTTTATCTTTTTCTTTCTTGGAAAGTATACCTTTTTGCGATTCTCGTTTAGCTCCTTCCCATTCAAGTTTTAATAAGTATTGAGTTATTTTGATCAGTTCGTTTATCTTATCTGTTGGATTTTGATCCATAGATGCCCTGATGTCGTCAATAAGCTGAATAATCGTTTTGTCCCAATCTTTATCTTCAGGGTTTAGATAAAGCATAATTAGGTATTTCAATTTATCAGAAGATTCTAAAATTTTAAGCTTCTCAGTCGAAAGTTTGGGGTCGTCTTTTAATAATAAATTATATCTAAAAAATAGGCCACAAAATTCTGCAATATTGTTTCTCAAATCCTGTACATATTTAATTCTTGAGGCAGTAATAGAGTTTATAAAAATCGTCTTTCTTGAATTTCGTATGCCTATCCAAAGCCCGGCAGAGCCAACCACAAAAGACAGCACAACCCCAATTAAGGTTGCAATTTGTGTTATATTTATAGTAGTAGTGTCTTTCATGTTGAGGGAATAAAGTGCCCTAATATAGCTTAAAATGAGTAATGTATTTTGGCCCCCCCTTCCTGGCGCAAGTATGTCGGGTTGGCTATGTGCACAGGCTACTTGTGCCGCCCTCGTAAACCAAGCTCTCATACAACTAAAAGTCAGGGCTACACAATTGGATCATCCGTCAAAGTATCAACGTATGCCTTCTTTCGCGTATTCAAATTTAACTGAAAAAAAATAAAAAAACGCTTGCTTTTTATGGAAGTACCTTGCACCAGGATGAGGAATAGATCTTGATCTCTTTTAATACCATTATCCCCCCTGATTGGCATTATTATAGGCTCACTAATAACAGGTTATTACCGCTCAAATTATTAGTAATTCTTATAAGAAATTACGATATTCTTATTTATATTCGTAAACCAAACTAAATTGTATGCCTAAAGCCATAAAAATCCTCAGCATTGGTATAGATCCTTTCCTGATTGATTTTACCTTGCCTGAATATGCTGCATTTCCAGGATTGAATGCTGAAAAAGTTGCAGCGGGCATTGAAAGTTCTATGAAACAATTGCGTGAGTTGGGCTACGATGCTGATAAGTGCTGGATTGATTTTGGAGAAACCGCAATTGATGTAGTAAGCGAAAGGCTGGACAATAATGATTATGCGTGTGTGCTAATTGGGGCCGGTATCAGAAAACCAGATGCAAATTTTTTAATGTTTGAGAATCTTGTAAATCTTATTCATTCAAAAGCTCCTAAAACAAAAATCTGCTTTAATAATGCGCCACATGATGTTGTTACAGCTATCCAACGATGGGTTAAACCATAATCCTACAGGTACAAATAATATTGTATTGGTTATTATCTAGCTTATCCAAGGCTACTTTACAATCTACCTTCCCCCTTGGTGCAAGGTACTGTCGGGTTGACTATTTGTATAGGCTACTTGCCACTGTTCTACGCTCAAGTACCTATCGCGCTTGCCCTCGCTACATGTGCCAGGACGGAGCTCGCACTTGTCAACATGCTACTTGTCATTGATCAAGTGTCTTACATAATCAGGAAATTGTTTGGTTGTTATTCCTGTTATTCTTTGTAGTATCTTAAAATATTGGTCATCATTTTCTGCTTGGAACAAATCTTTGATTTTCAAAAACCCGTACTTGGTCTCTATGTCTTTACAGATTAATCCGCTAGCTATGTAAGTAAATGGGATATTGTGTTCTACACGGTCAAAATTTACAAAGACTTTCTTGATATCACAATCAAGGTTTTGATTTAAGTACTTGTTGGCTAATAATTTGGTTTGCTCCAAAGTCCACCCCCCAGTACCTCCCATATATGTTGCATAGCCCTCATTTATTATTCGGTTAGTGTTCTTAAATATTTTATTAGTATAAAAATGGACAAGTTCATGTTGATATATTTCAGAATTATTACCTGCCAATATGATATTATTTCCAGGCTGTGCAAATCCACCGCTCGTTGATAAATACATATTCGTAATATAATCAAACCCCATCATTTTAAGTAATTGTTCTGGGTCATCGCACCGATAATAACTGACGGGTATAAGCTGAGTGGAGAATTTACTTGCAAGCATTCTGTTAAATCTATCCATCAGTCTGGCTTTTGTAATATTTAATTTATTAGGGAATATGTAATGGATAGATCCGACTTGCTTCTCAGACCAATGGCGAACGTTAAAGTCTATTGCGTTAAAAAAGTAATAATCATCAATTATCTTTTTAGCTATAAGGGTATAAATTAATCGCAGTTTTACTGTTTTTTGCTCACTAACACCCATGTAGGAAATTTTAATAATATATTTTTGATGCGCAATTACTGGCAATATTGTTAAAACAGTTGGTTTGTAAATAACAGAGTCATTGCCGCCATTTTCTATATCCCTAAAAAATTCAAAAGGATTGCGATTATTACGCACATAATTCTTGTCTATAAATGGGTTTTGCTCTGCAGGCCCGTTTTTATAATCGAGAAACCCATCCAAACGCTGTAAAATACTATCGCGTTCATTATAATCAAGCATATTAACTGCGTCGGGAGCTATACTGAATTTATACTTCACTATTTGAGCTTGTGCACCCCAGAAAATGATTACGAATGGGATAAGTAAAATTGTTCTCATATTACAATAATAGTCAGCTTTTATTTGTCAGAATGTTAAAAGAAGTTAAAACGTATAGCTCGGTATAGTTAAAAGTTAACACTTATTTAGTTTTTGCTTTATTAAACTTGTATAACAGTGTTAGCATGAAATATCGCTTCAGTATCTCTGATTGAGAATCAACAACATAGTTTTGTGTGGCATATTTGTACGAACTTATATTCTGGTTTAGAATATCGTAACAAGAGAGTTTGATTTCCCCATGATCTTTTTTAAGTAACTGGTGCGCAATACTAACATTTAGCAAATTAATGCTTTTTTGGTATCCCGCGCTTAGCCGTGGGTTATAAGTATAAGTGTAATTACCTTCAATATCTATTTTTTTGGGTAAATGAAAGCTATATCGGGTATCTAGCCGATGTGTTGTATAGGCCGCATTATTGTAAGCAACCCCGGTATATTTTGTAATAGAGGTAGATATGCCGTAGGATGGGTCTAGCTCAACTACATCATTCCAATTAATGTTTAAGCCCTCATTAAAACCTATATAATACATATCCTGATAACCCTGATCTGTGTTTACACTAAAAAACTGATGGTAATCATATATATAAGTGCTTGTTGATGTATGTAATTTCCATTTGTTTATCTTTTTAAAGCTCTTTCCCAAATTACCGCCAATGTGAAAATTGTATTGTCCCGTTTTATTTATAGTTGTAGCATTTTGATATCCAAGGCTGTTGATTGTCCTTAATCTAAAAACAGTATTCTCTTCTATAGTGGCTCCGCCGTAGATATTTAAATTTACCTGGCTTGCAGGTTTGTAATTATAGTAACTTATATTGAAATTATTTTGCCTGGCAGGCTTAAGGTCAATATTCCCTGTAAAACTATATAGCGTACTATAATTAAGTTTTATAGGTTGCATATCGCTGATTCTGGGTTGTGATAGGTTGGCATCGTAATTAATTGTAAAATTACCAACGGTCAATTTTACGTTTGGTAAAAAATTTATAAAATTTTGGTTTAGGTCGGGTATGGTTCTATTAAACTGGTTATTTATTTGCAAAAATTGAGTTTTTACGCCCATTACCAATGTGGTTTTTTTTGTGAAATTGTATGTTATACCAGTTTTAACATTTTGCTCCCATACCCTACGGTTTAAATCATTGCTTAGGTTATCAATAAATATATTGTAGGCATTGTTGCCAGGGTCAAAATTATAAACCTGGCTTTTATCCAAGTTCTCGTTATAGTCAGCAGTCATACTAATATCACCTATAATTTTTTTGGTAAAGGGATATCTAAAACTGCCTGTAAAACTTAGATCAAAGCTTTTGTTGGAATTGGCCGTATATCTATTCAGATCTGACGAGGGCAGGATGGCAAGATATGAGATGAGGTTGTTGTCGCTATAATTATAACTGGATCCCGGATTTATGTTTAAATTATGGGATAAGGTGAACGATTCGCCTTTCTTTTTGAGTCGGCGATAATAACTAAATGATTGTTTAAACTGTGTATTGCTGCCAACTGTACTATTTGTGTAGCTATTGTTACTTATTTGAGGTGTAAAATTGCTATAACTATTACCGCCTGAATTATAGGCCGATTGATTACCAGTGATAATAAGTGTGGGATTATAACGGATCTGGGTCAATGTATCAGGTTCCCATTTTACCAGCCCGCCAATATTGTGTTTGTTATCGGTGTTAAAATGGATGGTGCTTGAATTACCAAACACAGTGGTATCCTTTATAAATTGCTGATTGCTGCTCTGGTCGCTATTGTCAGTTCGGGTATGGCTAAAAAAATAAAGCAGATTTACTTTCAGTTTCTTTCCGTAGTCAGTATTAATATTAACACCCCCAGTGGCAACCTTTTGGATGCCGCCGTAACCTTCACCGCCAAACGTGGTACCTCCGGTATTTAATGATTCCTGCCCTCCGCGATTAAAGCCACCCGATGTATTTAGCTCCTCACGGGAAAAGCCTGTACGGCTCAAGTTATTACCAACACCTATTAAGCTTACTTGCAGGGTATCTCTAAACATATTTAACAAACCACCGCTTTCAAACCTGCCACGTGTACCCGCGCCTGCATATACCTTACCAAATACGCTCTGTTTTAGTGCTTTTTTAAATTTGAGGTTAATAATTTTATTCACTTTAGAGTCTTCAATTAAATGGTCAGGGTCGTTTTCCCGGTCATCGTAAACCTGAATTTTATCTATCAAAGCGGCATCAAGGTTTTTGGAGGCTATTTTAGGGTCATTTAAAAAAAATTCCTTACCATCTATCATAATTTTGGTTATAGGTTTTCCATTAAACGTTATGTTTCCTTCATTATCAACCTCTATACCGGGCAGTTTCTTCAATAATTCTTCTACTATTGCATTTGGCCGGGTTTTAAATGCTTCGGCATTAAACTCAATGGTGTCTTTTTTAATTACTATCGGAACCCGTTCGCCAACTATTGATACCTCTTTTAATTGTTTGGGGTTTAATAATATTGTACCCAGGTCAATGTTTTCGCCTTTTGCCAAATTCATAATCTTACGGAAAGGTTTATAAGAAACAAACGTGATTAAAATTTTTAACGATATACCCGAAGGTAAATTATGGAGGGCAAATGCACCCGTTTTATCACTTAATGTGTAAGACACTAATGATGATGTTGTATCTTTTACATTTACAATAGCCACGGTAGCCATTTCAACCGGCTCTTTGTTTAACGAATCAATAATTTTACCTTTAACAGATGCGCGGTTTTGAGCCTGGCTAGTAGAAATTGCGGTAATAAACAAAAGCAATAATAAAATCTTATACATTAATTGTGGCAGATAATTAGAGATGAAAGTTATTATTGCAATATTATATGCGGTAAGTTCAGCAAAATAGTACCGTAATAAGGTGTTGTAAAAATGTACTTATAATTGTTAATAATCAAGTTAAAACGCTTATTTAACAAATATTA
The DNA here is from genome assembly GCA_025352225.1 of Mucilaginibacter sp. Lineage (GTDB taxonomy): Bacteria > Bacteroidota > Bacteroidia > Sphingobacteriales > Sphingobacteriaceae > Mucilaginibacter. Next base: position 74,191 of record JANXTT010000138.1, read on the forward strand.
ACTTATCCTAATATTACCGTCACCAAACATAAGTTTACATTTTAAACTTTAAATTTGATGTTATAACATATAAATTATGGATACCTACCAAATACCAGCCGCCACCCGCATTGGCCATGTCCACTTAAAAGTGAGCGATCTGCAGCGTTCGCTCGATTTTTATTGTGGTTTGCTGGGTTTCGAATTAATGATGAAGTATGGCACCGAAGCTGCTTTTATAGCTGCCGGCGGATACCATCATCATATTGGTTTAAATACATGGCATAGTAAAGGCTCGGCACCTGCTCCCGAACGAGCCCCGGGTTTATACCATACCGCTATACTGTACCCCGAGCGTAAAGATCTGGCGGCTATTGTACAACGGCTCATTGATATGCGCTACCCTATAACGGGCATGTCTGATCATGGTGTATCAGAGGCTATCTATCTGGATGACCCAGACCATAACGGTGTTGAACTCTATTGGGACAGGCCCCGGAATTTATGGCCCCTGGATGAAAAAGGTGAACTGACCATGTTTACCCGCCATCTGGATTTGGAAGGATTGCTGGCGGAGCTAAATTAATCCAAAAAATATCCGTATATTGTAGTAACAGTTAGTGTTGTAATCATAATATTGCGAAAAACTGTGTGAAAAAATACTTGATACTAGCTACTTGATACTTTTTTAAATACACCCATTAATACCCATGTCCCTTTTTTGAATGACTGTTAACGTTCGTAAAAAACTTCATTTATACCTTGTATTCATTTTGTTTTGGGCCCTGGTTTTTAACTCGTGTAAAACGGATAGCGGCAAGCCGGGCAAAACAGTTTTTAACCTAAACCTCGAAGACGGGCTTACCTCGCTCGATCCGGCTTTTAGCCGTAACCAATACACCTTACGCATGGATAATCAGCTGTACAATGGCCTGGTACAAATTGATGATAGTCTGAAAGTGCAGCCAGCCATAGCTAAAAACTGGGATATATCGGCAAACGGAAGATTATATACCTTTCATTTACGGAACGATGTTTATTTTCATAACGATGCCCATTTTGTTAGAGGTATTGGCCGCAAGGCTACAGCGTACGATTTTGCCTATAGCCTGGCCCGCCTGATAGACCCTAAGGTGGCTTCGTCGGGCTCGTGGATGTTTAGTGATAAGGTTATCGGTAAAGAAGCCTTTAAAGCATTAAATGATACCACGTTTCAAATACAACTAAAAAAGCCCTTTCCACCTTTAATAAGTATGCTTACGGCGCAGTACTGTTCGGTTGTACCCAAAGAAGTGGTGGAGTTTTATGGAAAGGATTTCCGTAGCCATCCGGTAGGAACCGGCCCCTTTAAATTTAAATACTGGAAAGAGGGGGAGGTATTGGTATTGCTCAAAAATGAGAAGTATTGGGAAAAAGACGCTGACGGCAAATCGTTGCCCTATCTTGATGCTATTAAGTCAACATTCATCAATGATAAACAAACCGCTTTTATGGAATTCATTAAAAAAGATATTGATTTTTTTAATGATATTGACGGTAGCTATCGCGATGATATTTTGACTAAATCGGGCAGGGTAACCAAAAAGTATCAGGGTAAATTTATTTTAAACACAAGGCCTTATCTATGTACCGAGTATTTGGGTATGCTGGTGGATACCACATTGCCCATTGTGAAAAACTCCCCCCTGAGGTTTAAAAAGGTTAGGCAGGCCATTAATTATGCTATTGATAAGCAAACCATGATTAAATACCTGCGTAACAGCATTGGTTCGCCGGGATATGAAGGGTTTATACCTATGGGGATGCCAGGTTTTGATGCACGGGCCGTAAAAGGGTACAGCTATAACCCCGGCAAGGCCCGGCAGTTGTTAGCCGAAGCTGGTTTCCCCGGTGGGAAAAACATGCCCGAAATTTTATTAAGTGCCACTACCACTACCACCGACCTGATTGAGTATATACAGGGAGAACTAAATAAAATAGGGGTTAAAACCCGGGTGGAGGTAACACAGGGAGCTAGTTTAAGGGAGTTGATCTCCAAAAACGGGGTTAACTTTTTTCGTGGTACATGGATAGCCGATTACCCGGATGGCGAAATTTATTTATCAGTATTTTACTCTAAAAACAAAATACCCTTTGGCCCTAATTACACGGGGTTCCATAATGCAGAATTTGATGCTTTATTTGAAAAGGCTTATATAGCAAACAGCGATAGCGCACGGTATAAACTTTACCAGCAAATGGATAATATAGTAATGGAAGAAGCTCCTGTAGTTATTTTGTATTATGATAAGTTGGTGAACCTTTATCAAAACAACATAACGGGTTATAGTAAAAACGCGCAAAATTTACTGATGCTAAAGCGGGTAAAAAAGCTATAGTAACCATAAATAGTTTTTATGGTTACTATAAGTATTATTTAGTTGCCCGGCGCGCCGTTTGAATCACCTTGTTTCAGATCGTCGTTATTAACACCCTTTTTCTTTTCCTGCGGATTGGTAAACGTTATTTTACCAAAACTATAACTAAACGATATACCAAATGAGCGGAACGGGAACATGGTATTGCTATATTGGGTAAACCCATTGCCCTGAATTTTTGAGTTAAATGGCTTATACTCCGTAAAAGGGTCGAAAGTATTAAGCCCCAGTGTAGCTTTTTTATTTAAAAACTCTTTTTTAACACCTACTATCCATAAACTGAATCCCGGGTTGGTGCCTTGAATAGTTCGCCTGGGCGAATTCAATATCACAAAGGTTTCTGCCGCGAAGCCATTGCTAAGCTTTATAGAGCCACTTATAAATGCATTATATGAAAGGTAGGTGTCGTTTAAAGATTGCTCAATATGGTAAGCACCCGATGGATCTGGCTTGTAGGTATAAGCATTAATACTTGTACGAAAGGTTAATATTTTAATAGGGTTAATAGAGCCAAAAAAGCTGGTGCCTATGGAATTATTGGAACCAATATTTTGATAGTTTGTTATTGTTGTTCCAGCTTTCAGGGCGTACGGTGTTCCAATAGCTTCAATCAAATCACTAGTATGTTTGTAATATGCCGATAGGTTAACTACCGAGGTACCGATATATGTGGAGTAATTTAATTCGGCATATTGTGAAATTTCTGGCCTGAGTGTGGGGTTTCCCTGGGTATAAGCGGTTGAAATGCTGGTGTTTAAAAACGGGTTTAAAAACTGTAAACTTGGCCTGGCAATACGTTTGGTATAACTCAATTTAATGGTTTGGCTCTTAATGGTTTTTGACACGATTACACTGGGGACAAAAATATCATAACTGTTGCTAAAGGGGAGTAACGATACAGAAGCAGATTTAGGCTCGCCTGTTATTTGGGTGTTTTCCCAACGGCCCCCTACTTGTAACCCATAGCTTTTTGGAAGGGTAAAAGTTAATACCGCATATCCCGCATAAATGTTCTGATTATAATTATAGTTGTTGGATGTATTCGGGTTAAAAATAAAACTATTGGGATCAGCATCGGTATTGATATTGTTTGATACACCATTATAGTTGTCAAACTCGCTTTGTATTCTTCTTATAATAGTCTTTCCTCCGGTTTCTACCTTAAACTTATCAGTAACGGGGTAAGTATAATCGGCCTGAACAGTGTATTCGTTATTGCTTCCATTGTTTTTAGACCTTAGGTCTACATTTTGGGTTGTAGAATATAAGGATATTGAACTAAAATCGGTAATGCCGTGGCTCCATTGCCCTGCCAGATCTATCTGATGGCCTTCTTTTTTAAACTTGCGAATAAAATCGTTGTTCCAGTCAAATCCGCCAAATACGGTTTTACTATTATTGATGCTATTATAATTTAAAACCTTTCCGGCAGAATTTTCAACTGCTACAGAGTTACCATCAACATTAAAGCCACCCTGATTAAGTGCTATGTTAGATGTAAAACTGTTAAATTTATTAATGTCGTAACTTAACGATCCGGACCCCCGGTAACTATACCTGGCAATACGGCTTGAACTGATAGCGCTATTTGAAAAATTAGTAGCATCAATAGTTCCGCCAGATATAGTGTTACTTGTTTGCGGCCAGGTTGAGTTGCCGCCAAAATTACCGGTTAAGCTTAATCTGTTTTGATTAATATTGAGGTTGGCATTGCCATTATTCTGCCGGGTACCTACGCCACCACTAATTGAACCGCTTACGCCCGAGATATCCTTCTTTTTGGTTACAATATTGATGATCCCTGCCGAGCCTTCAGCATCGTATTTTGCTGATGGGGAGGTGATAACTTCTACATTTTTGATCTGATCAGCAGGGATAGATTTCAGCACATCGGCTAAATTGTTAGCCATTGCGCCCGATGGTTTTCCGTTTATCAATACCCGCACGTTTTGATCGCCACGTAAAGATACATTGCCATTAATATCAACAGATACCAATGGCACTTTACGCAATACATCGGTAGCGTTGCCCCCTGCCGAAGTAATATCTTTTTCGGCGTTAAATACTATCCGGTCTATTTTGGTTTCAATAATAGGGCCATCTCCTACTATAGTAACCCCTTTTAATGTTTTACCCGCCGGTGCAACAATTACGGTACCCATGTTAAAATCTGGCTTTTCAGGACTAGTTTCTACTGGGTCGATAATTTTTGTGGGGTATCCAATAAAGGATATGGCAATTTTGTATTTGCCTGTTTTAATATCGTTGAGTTTGAAATTTCCTTTAGCGTCTGTTAAAACGCCGTTAAGTGGCACCTTGCCACCGCTTCTGTAAATTGAAACCGAAGCGTATTCCAATGGTTTTTTGGCAAGTGAATCAACCACCGTACCAGATATTTTACCTACTACCGCCACCCCTCCGCCAAATTGCGCATGAGCCGACAAGCTAAAGCACACAAAAGTTATAAATAAGATATAAAGCCGTTTCATTTAGTTGTTTTGCTATTTGAGGCTAATTTAAATTAATTGTTACATCTTAACTTATTAAATATTGCAATCCTGACTTTAATGTAATGATTTTTTTATTAAATTGTTAAATTTAGGTTCTTTTAACAATTGAATTTCAATAAAAAATCTCAAATTTTAATCGTTTTGCTGAATCTGGAGCTGTTAAATAACAATATTTACAATTCTTCCTTTAACAACAATTACCTTTTTAGGGGTCTTGCCATCCAGGTATTTTTGAACATCGGCATTGGCTAATACCAGGGCTTCAATCTCTTTGGTATCTAAAGTTAATGGCATGCTTAAATTTATCCTTGTTTTGCCATTGATAGAGATCGGGTAAGCAAAATCATTCTCAATCAGATATTCCGGATTGAATTTAGGGTAGGGCGCATACGATAATGTACCTTCCGCATTGCCTAAAAGCGTCCATAATTCTTCGCAGATATGTGGCGCGTATGGCGAGAGGATGATAACCATATCCTGAAGAACAGACCGGTTATTGCATTTCATATCGGTAAGTTCATTTACAGCGATCATAAAGCTGGATACTGATGTATTGAACGAAAAGCGTTCAATATCTTCTTCTACCTTACGGATGATCTTGTGTAACGATTTTAGCTCAGCCTTTGCAGGTTGCTGGTCCGACACCTTGAACTCCCATTGATCGGTATGAAATAACCGCCAAAACTTACGCAAAAACTTAAATACGCCCTCAATGCCATTGGTGTTCCATGGTTTGCTTTGCTCTAATGGGCCTAAAAACATTTCGTACATGCGCAGGGTATCGGCACCATAACGCTCAATAATATCATCGGGGTTAACCACGTTGAATTTAGATTTAGACATCTTTTCAACTTCCCAGTCGCAAATGAACTTACCTGAACTATTAGGAATAAAATCTGCATCAGCCTCAATATCTTCGCCTCGCCATTTACGCCATTTCTCAATATTTAAGACGTCATTTTCAACAAATTCCACCGGCACGTGATTCTTTTGAAATTGTATGTTATTAAAAGAGATATTATAATTTTCATTTTGTGAATTAACTATTCCTAATAATTCTTCTTGACTAATTAGTCCTTTATTAATTCTCTCGACCAAATCATAAGAAACGAATGTATGTGATATTGAGACGAAGTCTCTAAACTGGCCAGTCGTAGCAACTTTAGATATAATTCTGTAAATAAAGTTCGATCTCCCCTGTATCATACCCTGGTTAATCAACTTTTTAAAAGGTTCTTCTTCTATCGCAAAACCAATGTCTTTCAAAAACTTATTCCAAAAACGGCTGTACAATAAGTGGCCGGTGGCGTGCTCAGAACCGCCAATGTAAAGGTCAACATCTTTCCAGTGTTCAATAGCGCTCTTAGATGCAAACTCTTTATCGTTCTGCGCATCCATATAGCGGAACCAGTACCAGCTTGAACCTGCCCAACCCGGCATGGTACTAAGTTCGTAAGGGTAAACCTCTCCGGAATTAGCTCTTGATGCAGTTGGGGCATACATCCACCCTTCGGCCCTGCCTAATGGCGGCTCGCCGGTTTCGGTTGGCAGGTACTTATCAACCTCTGGCAAAATTAAGGGCAGCTCGCTCTCATCAATCAGGTAAGGTAAGCCATCTTTAAAATACACTGGCACAGGTTCGCCCCAATAACGCTGACGGCCAAAAATGGCATCGCGCTGGCGGTAATTTACCTTGGCATTGCCCGCGCCTATTTTTTCGAGTTCAGCTATAACGGCGGAGGTAGCTTCTTTGTACTCCATGCCGTTAATAAAACCCGAGTTAATGTACCGTCCTTCTTTGGTAGCATCGGCCTCTTTTTCAATATTTTGCGAATCCAGTATCGGTATAATGGGTAAGTTAAAGTGTTTGGAGAACAAATAATCGCGCTGATCACCAGACGGTACCGCCATTACCGCGCCAGTTCCGTAGCCCGCTAAAACGTAATCGGCTATCCAAGCCGGTATTTTATCGCCATTAAGCGGATTTTCCACATAGCTGCCCGTAAATGCTCCTGATATGGTTTTAACATCAGCCATACGGTCAAGCTCGGTTTTCTTTTTGGTTTGTTCAATACAAGCATCTATTTCCGCTTTTTGCTCTGGCGTAGTTAAAAGCGGTACAAGCTCATGCTCGGGTGCTAATACCACCAGAGTAACCCCAAAAACGGTATCAACACGTGTTGTAAAAACTTCTATGTAAGCCCTTTCAACTCCCTCTCCTTTGGAGAGGGCCGGGGTGAGGCTAAATTTCACCATCGCGCCAATGCTCTTGCCAATCCAGTTGCGCTGCATTTCTTTTAAGGGCTCTGGCCAGTCAATTTTATCCAGGCCTTGTAGCAGCCTTTCGGCGTAAGCAGTAATACGCATGCTCCATTGCATCATCTTTTTTTGCTCAACCGGGTAACCACCACGTTCCGAAAAGCCATCTTTAACTTCGTCGTTTGCTAAAACGGTACCCAATGCGGCACACCAGTTCACGGTGCTTTCGCGCAGGTAGGTGAGGCGGTATTTTAACAGTTCGGTTTGTTGTTGCGTGCTGGTAAAACTTTTCCATTCATCAGCGGTAAAGCTTAAAGCTTCGTCATCGCAAACAGCGTTAATACCAACTGAACCATGGTTTTCAAAATGTTGAATTAATAGTTCAATGGCTTGGGCTTTATCGGCGTCCTTATTATACCAGGAGTTAAACAGTTGCATAAATATCCATTGCGTCCACTTATAATAATCGGGCGAGCTGGTACGGACCTCACGGCTCCAATCGAATGAAAACCCGATCTGGTCGAGCTGGCGGCGGTATGTAGCAATGTTTTGTTCGGTAGTAATGGCAGGGTGCTGCCCGGTTTGTATGGCATATTGCTCGGCTGGCAGCCCAAAAGAATCGTAACCCATGGGGTGCAATACGTTAAATCCCTTTAACCGTTTATACCTTGCAAAAATATCCGACGCGATATAACCAAGTGGATGGCCCACATGTAAACCAGCCCCCGATGGGTATGGAAACATATCAAGCACGTAATACTTAGGTTTTGATGACTGGTTATCAGCCTTAAAAGTTTGGTTAGCAGCCCAAAACAACTGCCACTTTTTCTCGATGTCTTTAAATTGATAATCCATTTCGCGTTTTTCCGGATGAACTGCGAAAATAATAAAGTTTAATTAAGTTGTGAGTTATTAGTTATTAGGTTGTTGCATTAAATTAATAACTTACCGCTTAACGGGGTACACCGGTTGCTCTTCGTTTTCGTGCCTATTGGCGATATTGCCTTTATGTGGTTCGTTGGCATGGTATTCTTTATCCTCTTTTCTGATCTTGCTTTTTTTGCCCGTATCTACCGGCTTTGCAGATGGCGTATCCGAGGGCGAGGGTTTATTGTGCGAATTTGCGTTCTTCATGATGTAGCTATTTTCAATAATAACGATGCTGATAAAAAATAGTTTGGCTCGCAACGGCCTATATTATATCAATCATATATCCAAATAATTTTTTGCAAAGTTAATTTTTGTTAAAATCATCAATATCATATGTGCCCTTCAGCATTAAAACAGAATAATATTTTACCTTTATAGCAACGTTTTTTTATTTTCGCAAATATATTAGGTAACTATGGAAGAATTTGAGGCTAGCATATCTGCAAAAAAGACCAAAGCAATATACATTTCTACTGTATTCGGCATTGCCATGGTATTGCTGATGCTGGGTCTTTTAGGCCTAATACTAGTGCATGCCAACAACCTTTCGCGTTACGTAAAAGAAAATATTGTACTCAATATTATTGTTGACGATGCCGCCCGCGAAACCGATGTTTTGCAGCTACAAAAACAACTGGATATTAATCCATACGTTAAAAGCACTCAATTTGTAAGTAAAGAACTTGCCGCGCGTAACCTTGAAAAAGATTTAGGTAAAGATTTTATAAGCTTTTTAGGCTACAACCCGCTACTCTCATCAATTGATATTTACCTTAAAGCAGATTATGCCAATAACGCCAACATCAATCAGTTTAAGGCGCAATTGCTTAAAAACCCATTGGTAAAAGAGGTAATTTATCAACAATCGCTTGTTGACCTGATGAATCAAAAAATCGGTTCAATCAGTTTAGTTATTCTGGCTTTTGCCGGAATTTTTTTGGTGGTATCATTGGCTTTAATCAATAATACCATCAGGCTGGCCATCTACTCGCAGCGTTTTTTAATCAAGTCGATGCAGTTGGTTGGCGCAACAAAAGGGTTTATACGCAAACCATTTTTACTGTACGGTATTTGGCATGGGTTACTTGGCGCGTTAATAGCTATCATATTATTGATTGGTATGCTATCCCTAGCCTATAAGCAAATCCCCGATTTAATTATCCTGCAAAACTATACCGAATTTGGTATCGTGTTTTTGGGTGTAATTGGTATTGGTATATTTATTTGCGGCTTCAGCACCTATTTGGCTGTAAGCAAATTTTTACGTTTAAAAATTTACGATCTATATAGATAATGGCACAAAAACAAGTTACCCCCGTAATTCCTCAACCGCTTAAAACCTCAGATGTTAAGTTGGCGCAAAACAAAGCTGCAAGTATGCAACCAGCCCAGTTTGTATTTGGTAAAGAAAACTACCGCTTATTTTTAATTGCCATAGCAGTAGTGGTATTAGGTTTTACTTTAATGAGTGGCACTACCGATATTTATGAGTTCCGCAAAATAGTGTTAGCCCCTGTAACTGTACTAACCGGCTTTGGCATAGGTTTCTTCGCTATCTTTAAAAAATCTAATAAATAGTATGAATATTTTTCAAGTAATTATTCTGGCCATCATTGAGGGCCTGACCGAGTTTTTGCCTGTGTCGTCAACCGGGCACATGGTAATTGCCAGTGCTTTTATGGGCATTGGTAAAGAAGAGTTTGTAAAGCTATTTGAAGTAGTAATCCAGTTAGGTGCAATTTTATCTGTTGTTGTACTTTATTATAAACGCTTTTTCCGGTCGTTTGATTTTTATATCAAATTGGTAGTAGCAGTTATACCCGCGGTTATTGTTGGGGTGCTATTTAAAAAGAAGATCGATATGTTTTTAGAAAGCCCGCTTGTTGTAGCATGCTCCCTTTTAGTAGGAGGTATCATATTATTATTTGTTGATAATTGGTTCAATAAACCAACAGTTACCGAAGAAAAAGATATCAATTATTTAACCGCGTTAAAGATTGGAGCTTTTCAATGTTTAGCCGTTGTGCCGGGAGTGTCGCGTTCTGCTGCCACCATTGTAGGTGGTATGAGCCAAAAATTAACACGTACTGCCGCTGCTGAGTTCTCATTCTTTTTAGCTGTGCCAACAATGTTTGGGGCTACCTTAAAAGAGTTATACGATTTTCATAAACATCATGAACAAATGTTTACTGGAGATGAAGTCAAATTTCTGATCATAGGCAATGTAATCGCTTTTGTGGTAGCTATGTTGGCCATCAAAACATTCATTACTTTTTTAGAGAAAAAAGGTTTTAAAATGTTTGGCTACTACCGTATAGTTGCCGGTATTGTATTGATAGCTCTAATTTATACCAAGCATATTGCTCAGTAAGATCTGAATTAAATAAATATTGATATCGCATAATGAGGCCTCATTATGCGATATTTGTTTTCTATACATTTTATTCGCCATCATTTGGACGCTCATACTTCAAAATTCAAACAATTCGATTTTACCAATGGCGAGCTATTGTTGATTAACAAGCCACTAACCTGGACAAGTTTTGATGTTGTAGGCAAAATTCGTAACTCGTTAAAGCCACTTAAACTAAAGGTTGGGCATGCAGGCACGCTCGACCCTTTAGCTACCGGGTTACTCATTATATGTACCGGTAAATTAACCAAGCAGATAGATACCTTCCAGGCAGAAGAGAAGGAGTATACGGGTACGATGATATTAGGTGCCACAACCCCATCTTATGATATGGAAACAGAAACCGACCATGTTTTTGATATCAGTAAGCTAACCCATCAACAAATATTAAGTAATTGCATTCAATTTATTGGCGACATTCAGCAATATCCTCCGGCCCATTCGGCAGTAAAAATTAATGGCGAGCGTTTATACGAAAAGGCGCGCCGTGGCGAAGAAGTGGAGCTTAGGCTACGTTTTGTAACTATAAGCGAATTTGAGATAACCCGAATTGAATTGCCCGAAGTTGATTTTAGGGTGGTTTGCAGCAAAGGTACTTATATCAGATCGTTAGTAAACGATTTTGGCAAAGCCTTAAATAATGGTGCCTGCCTCTCCAGGCTCTGCCGTACACGTAGCGGAAGTTTCCGTATTGAAGATGCGTTTGAGGTGTCGGAACTGGTTGATCATATCCGCGAAATAAAAACTCAGCCGGGATTACTTAAATAACTATTTTTGCATTTTAAGTTATCGCCTGATACATGAAGATCTATAACAATATCAATGATTTTAACCCGGTAGAAAATGCTGTAGTTACTATCGGCACGTTTGACGGGGTACATATTGGGCATCGTAAAATTATTGCTAAACTAAAAGAACTGGCTGATGAGATAGGCGGCCAAACCGTTATCTTAACCTTCTTTCCGCACCCCCGGATGATATTGCATCCCGAAAATCAGGACTTGAAACTCATCACTACAATAAATGAAAAAGCCGGCCTGCTTGAGAGCCTGGGCATTGATCATTTAATAGTTACGCCTTTCTCAAGAGACTTTTCCAACCTTTCGGCACTGGAGTATATTCACGATGTTTTAGTTGCCCGTATCGGTACAAAAAAAATTGTAATTGGCTATGACCACCGGTTTGGGAAAGATCGGACTGGCGGGTTATTAGATTTGCAGCGGTTAAGCAAAGTTTACGAGTTTGATGTTTTTGAAATACCTGAGCAAGATATTAATGATGTAGCCGTAAGTTCAACACAAATACGCACTGCTTTGTTAAATGATCAGGTTGATCTGGCCAATGAGTTTTTAAGTTACTCGTTCTTTATCACCGGCAAGGTTATTCGTGGTAACCAGATAGGCAGACAATTGGGCTATCCAACAGCTAATATCCTAATCGAAGAGAATTATAAGCTTATTCCCGCTGATGGCATTTTTGCCGTTACTGTAGATGTAGTTGGCAATACCTATAAAGGGATGGCTTATATTGGTCATCGGCCAACCATTAATGGCATGACCAGGAATATAGAGGTCAATATTTTTGATTTTGATCAGGATATATATGAGCATACTATCCGTATGCACTTCCATCACTTTGTGCGTAACGATATTCGCTTTAACTCGCTTGATGAGTTAAAAGTTCAATTGGCCTTAGATAAAGAAACTGTATTAAAAATGCTTTCCTGATAGCATGCAAATTGAGTTTATTTCCTACCTTTCATAGTTCGTAATCGTTTTTAAACGTGATCTTATAATGTAGGTTGGTTAGTCAATAAAATCTATCTAATACACAAATAATATACAATGGCAACAGAAGTTAAGTGTCCGGGATGTGGTACTGTTTTCCCATTAGAGGAAGCCATGACGGAGGAATATAAAAAGGATCTTCGGGAAAAAATGCTTTCTTTTACCAAGCTGAAGGAAGATGAATATCAGCGCAAGTTGGAGGAGTTTAGTAAAAAGGAGCAGCAGCAGCAAGTAAAGTTCGATCAAAAATTGGTAGAAGAAAAACTACGCCTGCAACAAAATATTGAAGAAACTCTGCGAAAAACCATTTCTGCCGATTTTGAAAATAAATTGCAGATGTTGGAAAGTACTAATAAACAAGCCGAAGAAAAACTTAAACTATCCCGCCAAAAGGAACTGGAGTTTTTGCGGAAAGAACAGGCGCTTAAAAACAAAGAAGAAGAGCTTGAACTGCAATTGCAGCGTAAGTTGCAAGAACAACGTACCGAATTATCAGAACAAATTAAAAAACAGGAATACGATAAGAATTTGTTAAAAGATAATGAGCACCAAATGCAATTAATGGAGCTTAAAAAACAACTTGACGACCAAAAGAAACTTGCCGAAGAAATGAAGCGTAAAGCCGAACAAGGCTCTATGCAACTACAAGGCGAAGTGCAGGAGTTGATTTTGGAAGAATTATTACGGAGTACCTTTCCATTTGATGTGATAACAGAGGTTGGCAAAGGCGTGCGCGGGGCCGATTGTATACAGGTTGTGCGTAACCAGTTTGGTCAGGAATGCGGCCGTATTATCTATGAAAGTAAACGCACTAAAGATTTTGGTAGCGACTGGGTAGAAAAGCTTAAGAAAGACATGCGTAGTAGTGGCGTTGATGTTGCCGTTATTGTTACGCAATGCTACCCTAAAGGTATGGATTGCTTTGGCGAAAAAGATGGTGTATGGATATGCTCATTTGAGGAAGCTAAAGCCTTTGCTTACGTACTCAGGGATAGCATTATTAAATTGTATAGTGTAACGCGGTCACAAGACAATAAAGGCGATAAGATGCATTTGTTATACGATTATTTAACCGGTACCGAGTTTGCAGGACAATGGAAAGCCATACGGGAGGGGTTTACGAGTATGCGAAATTCTATACAGGCCGAACGCAATGCCATGGAAAAATTATGGAAAATACGCGAGAAACAGCTGGACAAGGTATTGCTTAATGCGGTACATATTCAGGGCTCTGTTGAAGGTATTGCAGGCAGCGAAAATATTCAATTAAGTTTAACAGATGATGATGACGAAGCCTTAATGTTGGAATAATAAGTTGGGGTTAAAAAAGACAAAAAAGAGGCCGGGGTTAGTTTTAACCCCGGCCTCTTCTGTATTTATTAGTTTAGATTTATTACTTGCAATCAGTTAATGTAAAGTCAGCAGTAATATTAAGTGAGTTTGTAGTTGCATCAAATGTGGTTTTACCGTTTAATCCAACTAATGTAGGTAGGGTAAATGCTGTTTTATTTAAAACAAATGCACCCGAAGTATAAGTTTTACCCGAATAGTAAGTAGATAACGTGTACAAATGCGTATTGATCATTTTAGTGCTTCCACCTTTAATCTGACCATTTAATAAGTACACAGCACTTGATTGCTTGGTATTACTATCGTTAATATAAAACCAACCTGATGGATAGGCAACTACATCTTTGTTGGTACATTTAGCAGAAATTTTCAACGTTACTGTTACAAAATCTGGTGCCGCCGGAGTGGTGTAATTAACATCAACGCTTGTAGCGCATGAAGCTAAGGCCGTGCTTGTACCAACCAAATTATAGCCTGCATCATAAACATTAATTTTAGATGTGGTAGTAGTAGGTTGATTATAAAATTTGATGCTTGCACCGTCAATAGAAGGGCGATAAAGTTTATATGCAATCACCTGTCCATTAGCTAGTGCGCGGGTAACATAATAAGTTCCATTTGGGTTTACTGTAGATGGGTGAAAGTTTAATGTTAATGCTGAAGAACAAGCATTGTGTGTAAGGCTTGGATTTTTAGGATTGTAGTAATAATAATATTGTACGCTCCAATTAGTTAAGTGAGTAATAGAAAAAGAAGCAGATAAACCGTTTGCGCCGTTAACAACAGTAGCAGTACCTTCGTAGGTCATTTGCCCTGTCTGTTCGTTTTGGCTCCATAATGGTATCATATCTCCAGCAGCTACCGGGTTGCCTGTATCAAAATTGATATATCCGGCCGGTAAATCAATAGACACCTGTACTGGTTTCGAAAACTTTTTTACCGGTGTATTATCAGCCATCACGTTAATTGAAAGCATACCCGCGTTTACAAAATTTGTTTCTCCCGGCAATACAGTTCCACCCGGTCCAACTACGTCTGTTGCTGTAAGTGTTCCGGCACTACTTGAAGCCGCAGCAGGATTGCTTGCACTAAATTGAACAACGGTGGCAGTAAGGTTTGACGCAGTTATTACGTTTCCACTAGCATCAAGTGGTTGTGTACCCGCGGCCATAGTAAGGGTGGCTGTTTGTGCTATTGTTGCTGTGGCAGTTGTTTTAAACGATGTAGACGATGAAATACTATTATTTGTTAAAGAAGCTGAATTAGACAATGACGAAGACCCATCTGTTGGATTGGCATACTCAACAATAGGAACTATAGTATTCATAATAGAATCCTTAGTAATGGTAATTGTTTTTGATACTGGTGCAAAACCTGGAGCCGTTACATATACATTAAAAGTAACAGGGTTGGCTGCAGATGGTGATGCGTCTTTTGTTAAGCTAAGTGGTAAAAAGCCATTAGTAGCTGTGAAAGTAGTTCCGCCACCATCAATTTGCACTAAACCGGCTCCCGGCCCGGTTATGCTAATAGTAAAATTTGGTAATGGGGTTGTACTGTTGGGATTAGCGTTAACAAATTGAACCAGCACTGGAGCTTTTGATAAGGTGTTGGTATCTACAATAAGGTTGATGCCATCAGTGGGTTTTTTACATGCATAGATGCCCAAGACCAATGCTGTTGCCAAAACAAAAACCGATAATGAGGTTTTTGATAGTTTTTTTAGTGAGTAAAAATATTTCATGTTTTTGAGGTTTGCTTATTTTATTCTGAAATTGAAATTTAATTGGAGTACTGGCATCCAGCGGTAATCTTTAAGATTTTCATTAAATTGTGGCTCTAATGAGTTATTATCGGCCAATAAGTTTGTGCCAACTATATGGGTTTTGGGAGAAGTGAGGTAATAGGTACCCAGATCTAAATTAAAATTGAAAAAGTGGCTTGGAAACCCTCTGAACAATCCCAGACCAAAATATGGTGCTACACCTTTCCAGTCTACTTGCATGTTTAGGGTTCCAATATCGGCACCTGTAACTTTATAATTACCAAAAGTGTAATTGCCAGTTGGGCTTAACGTTACGGCCCCGCTTGCTTGGTATAGATAGGCGGCACCTGTCACCAATCTGAATCCACGAATCCTCTTAAATGGAACAAGATCCAATAAGAGATGGACGTTTGAAAATTTTACATCTGCAGTATAATCAGTTGTAAATCCAGAAAAGCTAAGATTATTGCTTGTATTTATGGGTGCAAAATTGGCCCCTAACCTGGCTGAAAGCCGTTGTGATAAACCAAATCTTAAATCACCGCCAACACCCTGTGTGCCTGCCTCTAATTGTAACGATAGCGCGTTGGTGTAATTAGGAATTGTTTTGTTTGAATTTGTGTTTGAACCGGTAGCAGTACTGGCGGAGTCGGGTAAGGTTACCGCTCCAGCCATTAGGGGTAATGCAAATAGCATTAATAGTAAACGTTTTTTCATATCAATTAGTTATTAATTAGGGAGTATTTGAATTTTTGTATGCTTGCGTCAATAAAACTTATCGCAGTATTATTATATGATAAGCAATGAATTATTATCTAATGTACTAAATTAAGATCGTTATTTTAATATATGACTATTATTCTATACGTTAATGTGGTCTCTGATACGAAAATACAGAATAATTACCCATTTAAAAGAATCTATTTTAAATTATTTTTTAAGATAAACAAACTGATAATCAATTATTTTTTAGTTAAGTATTTGATTTAATGTAAATTAAATCAATAATTAATTTATTATTTTAAATCGCAATTAATTTTTGTTTTGTATGCTATTTAGTACCTTAATTTAGAAATATTTGATTTTTACCGTGCCGATTTTTTTTATACAAATAAAAATATAACGTTTAAGTATGTTTTCTTTTTTTAATTACAATATGTTGATAAATGCATATTGATTTGTGGAAATATTTTTTCGCATTAAATTATGCCGCCACATATAATGTAATATATTGCGAAAACGAATTATGAAGTATCTCCTCTTTTTTATTCTTATCCTATTTGGTTTTTTTAATAAGTATTTAATGTTATCAGCAAATGCTTCCCCCAAAACCATCATTGCCTGGCAACAGCCTCTAAGCCCCAGGCTTAACAAAATTAAAAACCCAACATTTACTAATGATGTGATTTTTAATGTATGCCCTGACGATTTGCTGGCTTTTGCACAAACTTTGATTGGAACACCATATCAATACGCAACTTCTAATGCTGTATACGGATTTGACTGTTCAGGGTTTGTTAATTACGTATTTAAAAAATTTAATATTAATGTGCCGCGCTCATCCTCAGATTTTATGAACATTGGTGAAAGAGTGAAAATTGAAGATGCTAAACCTGGTGATATAATTCTTTTTACTGGTACACATACAAAAAGCCGCAGGGTAGGCCATGTAGGCATTATAATGTGTAATGAATGTAAAGAGTTGCAATTCATTCATTCAACATCAGGTAAAGAGCACGGTGTAACTATTACTGCATTAAATAACTATTACAGGCATCGTTTTGTACAGATCATCCGTTTGTTCAAGCAAAATAATGAGATATAATTGGTCTAAATTTTTATAAATACAAAATACAACTGTTTTATAATATGAAAGGCCGCAAACGAAAAAAATAATGTAGCAATACAAATGTTAATAAATTGCGTACTCAACTCAAGTCTGGTTTGGATATAATTTGCTGACCTAGCATATAACAATAAGCATAAAAACGAGCCGAGTGCTGATCCTATACTAAAAATAATTAATGGCAAGGTGCCAGTAAGTATCCAGCCATGGGTAATAAGATAAGTTGCGCAAATTAGCCAGAATGGAATTTGCATAGGATTAATGAAACCTAGTATAATGCCGTATTTTATACTTTGATATTTTGAATAATCTGCCGACGGTGCCTTTTTTCGGTTGAGCCAGGTTATCATACCTAAAGCCGTAAATAGTATAATCATTACCCAATCAATAATAAGAGTTAACTTTAACTGGCCCGAAAGCCAGTTAGCAGCGTTTACAATAAATAACGTTACAAAAAACTCGACACATGAAAAAGCCGTAATAAAATATATAGCCTGCTTTATACCCCGGTTTATGGTAATTTGTATCAAAGTTAAATTGATGTTTCCCGGGGGGATGTAACCAATAAAATTGACAATTAGTCCGAGCAACAAAGTTAAAAAAATCATTGCCCAAAAATAAACAGCTTTTTTATAACGTAGTTAAAATAGCTATCAAACAGGCCAATTTTGTTTGGATATCTATAAGCTTACAATCAGATTTGTACATTTGTCAGAATGAACATATTGCCTACCAAAAAAATCATTTCACTTTTACCAGCCGCTACCGAAATTATTTGTGCCTTAGGCTTAGAAAAAAACCTCGTTGGCCGCTCGCATGAGTGCGACTATCCCGAATGGGTTAAAAGTTTACCCGTATGCTCCGAAGCTAAATTTATTTCAGGCTCAAGCAGTGCTCAGATTGATGGCCAGGTAAAGGCTATCTTAACGGATGCCCTATCTGTATATACAGTCAATAAGCAACAAATTCAAGAGTTGGATCCCGACTATATCATCACCCAGGCTCAATGCGAGGTCTGCGCCGTAAGTTTAAAGGAGGTTGAAGATGCCCTTGGGGATCTACTGTGTAAAGAGACCCGGATACTTTCGTTATCGCCTGGTACTTTGGATGATATTTTTTTTGATATCAGAATAATTGCCAATAGTTTAGGTGTGGCCAAAGCAGGCGAAGAACTGTTGGAAACTTTACATGAAAGGGTAGATATCATCCGTCATAAACTAAAATTTATAGAGCATAAGCCAACCGTAGCCTGTGTAGAATGGCTGGAGCCTTTAATGTTATCAGGCAACTGGATACCCGAGTTGATCGGGATAGCCGGCGGGCAGTCTGTATTAACCGTGCATGGTAAACACTCGCCCTATGTAAGTTGGGACGATTTAAAAAATGCAGATCCCGAAATTATCATAGTTACGCCATGTGGGTTTGCAATTGACCGTACCTTAAAAGAAATACACATATTGCTTTCGCTGCCTGGCTTTGCAGATATGCGGGCCGTTAAAAACAATCGCTTTTACGTTGCCGATGGCAACCAATACTTTAACCGGTCGGGTCCCAGAATCGTGGATTCGGTTGAAATATTAGCCGAAATTATTTATCCCAAACAATTTGTTTTTGGTTACGAGGGTAACGGTTGGATCCAATTTTCAGTATAGATCTTAAAATCTGATATTCATTCCACCATAATAGTTGCGCAGCGCGGCCGGGTTGTAATACCGGTAACCAACTTTTGGGGTTAATGCCACGTTAATATCATTGCCTAAACTATACTGTTGGTTTAATAAATTGTCTGCCCCTGCATATAATTCGATCACGGTTTTACCCATAAAGGGGTGCCGCCAACCCACTTTTGCATTAACTAAATGGTAGGAACTGCTGTACACGGTATTAGCGTCATTCAACGGGGCTTTGTCGGTATAGTTATATTGTGTAAAAAAGTAATATCCTTTTTGGAAAAGAATATAGATACTCGTAACTGCAGAAATCTTTGGCACACCAGTTAAATCATTTCCCGAATAATTCTGTGTCGAGTTGCTATAATTTCTAAACTTAAACTGGCTGTAAGTAAAACTTTCATTTAACTGTAAGCCATGTATAAACCCTGCTGTTTTTTGTTTAACCAACCATCCTGTAAAAAACAATTCAATACCCGGCTGATTAGTGCCGCCTGCGTTCAAATAAAATATGCTTCCATCCGGATGTGTTAACGGCACAATTGCGTTATTGAGTCGGTAATAAAACGTCGATACATCTAACAAAAAGCGTTCATTTTTACTTCTAAGCCTAAACCCAGTTTCATAGTTCCATCCGTCCTGAGCCTGTAGCAAAGGATTAATATTGTGGTCAGTTCCGCGTATTTCCCCCGTGGTAGGAGTAGAATAACCGCGGCTTATAGATGCACGCCATATAAAATCATAATCTATCTGGTACGATACCGCCACGCGGGGCATTAGTTGCACATCAAAAGGCCGCTTATTAAACAATGATTGAACAAGAGGGTATACATTTAAAAACTGGTATTGATAATTATTTAGGCTCAAAGCCGCCTCTAATTCCCAGCGTTTATAAATATTGGCCTCAAAACGGGTAAAAACAAAGTTTTGATTTGTATGAATGTAATCTTTAGTTTGGGTTGTATCCATTACACCCTGCTTATTGCCATAGTTACTGATAACGGAATTTGTTTGTTGCCATTCGCCGCCGGCATTAACTTTCCAAGTTATAGTTTTTGTTGGGATAGCCGAGTATTCAAAATAAGTACGTATCCCAATAGTGCCTTCATTTCGCTGCTCATAAGTTGTAAAAGATGGATTAGTGAAATTAACATATGTGCCAAATACTGTAAATACATTGTGTAGCCGCTTTGTTAAATTGGCCTCATTAACTAAGCCTCCAAATAGGATTTTGCTATATACAGCAGTTTTGAGTGCAACAGCTCCCGGTTTTGTTGCGGTAGGTAGCCTGGCATCACGAGGATTAGCTTCTTGCTGGCCCAAGGTTAAAGCACCTGGTGTTTGGTAAGTTAAGTCGGAAAAAAAGGCAATAGCCTTGATTTTACTCGACGGTGTGTACTTATATTGATCAATAACCTGTAAATAATGCCTTTGCATAGTGCTGTTATCGCGATAGCCTTTATAATTTTGATATGACTCATTAACGTTGAGCTGGTTTTTATTTGATGTATTTTGGAGAGATATGTTTTGGTGTATTAAACCATATGACCCTCCGTTCAACCCGGCGGTTATTAAATTACCTTTAATACCTTTATTAACTGGGTTAATTAACATTATTCCACCCGAATTAGCACCGAATATACTACCATCAGGCCCTTTTAATACTTCAACACCTTGTACGCTGTTTACATCAATCGCGTTCAAATAGGTATTACCACTGGCGTCGGTTAATGGTATTTCGTCAAAATAGATCTTTACATCGCGCACTCCAAACGGCGACCGAATCAAACTACCGCGTATGGCTAGCCGATAGCTTCCGGGAGAGCGTTCTTCCATTCGTACACCCGGAATAGTGTTCATAGCACTAACCAGTGAATTAGTAGGCTGCAAACCGATCTGTTGCGCACTTAAAACACCAACAGATGCAGGCAAGTTCAACAAAGGGCGTTCTGAAAGATAGCCGCGTATTATAACTTCGTTTAAATGCTTGGTGCTATCTGCGTTTGTAGTATCACTTTTTTGTTGAGCGATACTACTGAGCGAAATAAGAAAAAAAAAGATGGTACACCAACTATACTTTTTTTGTTGCATAAAGATCATCGCGGCAAATATATGCCTTAATTTAATGCACTAATATTTTTATGTCTAAGTCTTTATCAATAAATGTAACATATTCTATTTTTTCCCAAACAGGTAATTTACACCAAATTGGTAAGAGACCTGATTTACGGAATAATTTACATAGTTGTTTATTAAGGGGCTAACTGGTTGAATATATGTGGTATATAGTTCGAGATGTTTATTTATAACCAAACCCGCCTTAATAGGAACGACCCACCAGACCTTCTGCACTTCTTCTGAATCATTAGTAGTTCTTTTTGTTCCTAAATAAGTTTTAGTGAATATATTTGTAGGATAGGTGGCCATATCCAGAGATACTCCTGCTCCCAAAAATACTTTTAAATTATCGGTATTGTAAAAATTGTATATAACTTGCGGGGTAAAAGCTGCCATGAGTTGCTTAATTTTTTGTATGCTGGTGTCCTTAAAAGCACTATAACCCGGATTGCTGCTCGTTATAAATGCGAAGTTATTCGTTGTAAATGCCATTTCGATCCTGAAAATCAGACGGCCTACATTCGGGTTTGCAAAACTGTCAAATCCAATTGTCAGTAATGGCGAATTTGATGAAGAACTCGTACCAGTGGGAAATGGGCCATCGCCATCATAGGTTAAGGTACTTGTATTTAAGCCCGTACCCAAAAAAAGTCTGGATCTACCTGTTTTTTTTAAGTTTTTGACATTTAATTTCTCATCCTCACCGTTTATTATTGATGTGATTTTAATTAGAGAAGGGTTATTGTAAATCAAATTTTTAATTTGTTTTGTTAACTCACTCGAGCCTAAATTATGTTTTAATGCTAGTGCGTTCAATTGGCCATAATAAAGATTTTTTGTTATTAAGTTATTTGCATTATCTGGATCAAGGTATACCCGGTAAATTAATTCCTGGGGTATCGGCATATCATTGTCGTTAATAAAGAATCTGTTCTTTATAGCATCATTGTAAGCGTAAAGGGTTACATTTTTGCCTTTTTTAAGTATCTTTAAAAAAACAGTATCTGTTTTAAAACTCGTATCAACACCCATAGGTATATGGCCCAGATCGACCGCGTCCAAACTTATTTTCAAGACATAGCGCTCGTAATACTCAAAGCCTTTGACCTCAAAACAACTTATATCATTAGTTCCAAACTGTTGGGATCTATTGGCTAAAGCGTCTTTAAAGCGTATGGTCGTTGGGTTATGCCCCCATTCTTTATAGTCGATATATCCTTGTAACGTGTCGCCTTTTAAACTAACAACATAACCTTTTTTATAGTTGGATTGTGCAAATGATAACAATGGGATAAAGAATAATAAGGTTAGAAGGTGTTTTTTCATCAAATTAGTTATGTATGCAGAAAACGTTTATTTCTTTTTCCCTAACAGGAAATTAACTCCAAATTGGTAAGTGGCTTGTTCAATGTGGTAGGTTATTAAATCAGTCATCATATTGCCAAATGGTTTAATATAGGTGGTATATAATTCGAAGTGTTTATTTAATACAATACCCGCCTTAATAGGTGCTGCAGCCCAGAAATTCTGAGTTACTCCGAAATTATGGATAGTTTGTGTTGTGCTTAAATTAGTTATAGTTAAATCATTTGTAGGATAGGTGGATAAATTCAAAGATAATCCTGCACCTAAAAAAACTTTCAAATTATCTGTATTGTAAAAATTATAAATAAGCTGTGCTATAATGGCTGCATTGAACTTTGTTATTTCTTGAATCCTTGTATTTGTGCTATTTGCAAATGTAAAGTCGTCCCTTGTAAATGCCATTTCGACCCTAAAGAGCAGGCGACCTACATTCGGGTTCGTAAAACTGTCAAATCCGAATGTTAGTAATGGCGAATTTGATGAAGAGCTCGAACCATTTGGAAATGGACCGTTGCCAACATATGTTAAGGTGCTTGTATTTAAGCCAGTTCCAACAAAATATCTATTTCGGCCGATGTTTTTTAATTTTTTTTTCATATTCGATCCCTCACCGTTTACCATGGCTATGAACCGAACCAGCTCAGGTTCACGATAGGACAAATATTTGGTCTGGTGTATTAATCCTTTCGGGTCTGGGCTTTGCTTTATTGCCAATGCGTTCAACTGACGATAATAAATATTTTCTGCTATTAACTCATTCCCCTTATTTGAATCAAGGTGTACCCTATAGATCAATTCCTGGGGTACCAGTATGTCATGTTCTTTAATAAAGAACCGATTTTTTATAGCATCATTGAAAGCGTAAAGGGTAACATGTTTTCCTTTTTCAAGTATCTTTAAAAATACGGTGTCTGTTCTTGAACTCGTATCAATACCATTGGGTGCATTTGCAAGGTCAACAGCATCGGTACTTATTTTCAATGAATAACGCTCGTAATATTCAAGGCCGCTGATCTCAAAATAATTAATATCGTTAGTACCCAACTGCCGTGGCTTATTGTTCAAGGCATCTTTAAAATGTATGTTCCTGGGGTTGTGCTCCCATTCTTTATAGTCAATATATCCTCGCAAGGTGTCGCCTTTTAAATTAACAACGTACCCTTTTTTATAGTTGGATTGAGCTATTGATAACAATGGGATAAAGAATAATAAGGTTAGAAGGTGTTTTTTCATCAATAGGGGGCTATGTTATTCGCAAAGGTACATTATTTTGCTAGTCGAGCGTATTGTACGAGTATTGCTTAAAAGTGATATTAGCTTAACAATAATGCTGCAATGGAAGTAACTTATAAACCGTTATCTCGCCATATGCCTCGCTGGTAGACATTCAAAAGGATGTTTCAACTTAATCGCCTGAAGCTATAAATTGGTATGAGGCTCTTCTAATTGCTATTTATGGAGACGCCGTTATTGATCATCGGATCTCCAGAATCTGTCCATGTGGGAGGATTCATTTTCAGTCCGGTAATTTTTATGGTATACGCAACATCACACGGAGCAGTGGCAGGTAAATTTACCGTTAAACCTGCCGGGCTTTGGGTAAAGCTAAGTTCACCATTTGAGCCAAGCATTGTTACTGAAGTGATTTTTCCAGAAGTGGAGTTACCCTGTGCCAGTGAAGTGATAAGTGCCGAAGAGCCGGGCCATTTACCTAAAATAATAGCATAAAGCGCATCGCCTTTAACTGTAAACCGAATTTTTAACGCCTCGGGGCCCCCTTCTCCAAATTTGGTCCAATTATGCGAATCATAAATAGCCTCACCATTTACAGCCAGCCATTTACCTATACCAAGCAAAGTTTCCTGCTGTTCTTTAGGAAACGTACCATCTGATTTAGGTGAAAGATTGAGCAATAGCGTGCCGTTTTTACTAACAATATCAACTAATGTATTAATTACCGACGCGGCACTTCCTACTCGCATTTCTGTTGTATATCCCCAGGTAGTGCCTATTTTGCTATCTACCTGCCACTCTCCGGTACGTATGCCTGGTGGGATATGTCCTTCAAAGTCGAGAATAGAGCCTATAGTTTGGGTGTTGGTGCCACTAGGCGCGTATGCGGCTTTCTTGGTGCTTAAAGACACCTCTTTGCCCCATTGTTTAGCACGGTTGTAATAATAGGCAGCTATGTTTAATTTTAAAGGATCAAGGTAACGTTGGTCAACGCCGTTGTCAAACCATAGCATATCAGGTTGATATTTATCTATTAGTTCAACATTTCGCTCGAACCAGTTTACCAGAAATTTTTGGCATGCCTTATCACTGCGGTCGGCAACGTTATAAAAATCGGCCCAGTTCGGGTCAAAAAGATCAACTTTCTCTGCTCTGAGCCGATCTAATAACGCTGCGGGTGGATTAATAAATTGAAAGTTTTCAATCCCATGGTTGGATACGCCAAATTTTAAACCCTGCTTACGTACAGCTTTACACAGGTCGCCAATCAAATCGCGCTTTGGCCCCATTTGTTTGGCATTAAATGGAGTAACTTTGCTATCCCACATGGCAAAATTTTCATGATGTTCGGCTGTTGGTATCACAAACTTAGCACCTGATTTTCTGAATAACTCCGCCCATGCATCCGGATCAAATTTATCCTGAGTAAAGAGCGGGATAAAATCTTTATAACCAAACTTATCTGGCGAACCAAAGTGTTCATTGTGCCATGCTGCAATTTCTGGGTTGCCATACATGTGTTTTTCGTACCATTCACTTTTATGTGCCGGAACCGAAAAAAGCCCCCAATGCATAAATAATCCAAATTTGGCTCCGATAAACCATTTGGGTACCTTATAATTGGCTTTAAGTGATTCCCAGGTTGGTTGAAACGGGCCGGAGGGGAGCGTAGTATGGATCTGTTTTACTGCTCCTTCAACCACTTTGAGGGTAGTTTCGGGTGCCATGTCAAAACCCTGAGAATTTCCAGCTTCTCCAATGGTGCCATCCATTTGTTTGTATGTTGAAGATTTAGAAGGAACTGTATCTTTTGAAGAGGTTTTAGTTTGAGCTATTGCTGTTTCCAATAAATTTATGTTAATAAAGATAAAGGCACTCAGCATCACGTTGAAAAGTCGTTTATTCATAATACGATATGACATTTACATCATGTTTGATGTAATGTAATTTATAATTTGAATAAAATTAAACATATAAATCTAACCTTCAATACGCGGAGCATTTAACCAGCCTTATTCACAAAAATGTTACCAAAATATGATTCTCAAGCTGATAGGTTAGAAATGAGCGAGCGCGCATAAAATTATGCTTTAACTAAAAAAAGTGCTGATAATATCGTTTGGGATTAAGTTATAGGAGTCTTTACTAAGTATACTTTTGTTTGCACGTAATTAGCTCTCCAGGTTCATGTCATTTTGGAATATTTTGAAGTATTTCCGTTTATCAAATTTATATAGTTTAGCCGCGCGGTATGATACTCCTTTTTGTTTTTCATCAAGCTCCTTTAAAAAACCATAGCTGATCATTTTTTTACGAAAATTGCGCTTGTCAAGCTTTTTATTTAAAATAGCTTCGTAAAGCAATTGGAGTTGGGTAAGCGTAAATTTTTCAGGTAATAATTCAAAAGCTATCGGTTGATAGCTTAACCTTCTTCTCAATTTTTGGATACTGGTTTCAAATATCTCGTTATGATCAAACCCGAGTTTAGGGAGCGTATTAACCGGGTGCCATGACGTTTTTTTAGCATATTGGGTTATTGGTTTAACTTCCTTATGGCCAAGTATTCTAATAAGGGCATAGTACGCTACCGTAATTACACGCCCAAGCGGATGGCGTTTTACTTCGCCAAAAGTATGAAATTGTTCCATATGCATATCCCTCAAATTGGTTAATTCATATAAAATGCGTGTAGCTGCATCTTCTATGCTTTCATCGTTTTCAACCAAATTACCAGGCAGGGCCCACCAATCTTTAAATGGGTCCTCGTTACGTTCAATTAATAAAACTTTCAGCTCGCCTGCGTCAAATCCAAAAATTACGCAATCAATAGAAAATGCGGAGTCAAATTTAGGTAAGCCTGTTTCCAAACGGTTTGTGTTTAATTAAAAAAATAAATATAGGCGTTAGTTCTATACAAAAAAAATAAAAAATAATTTACATAGTGTAAAAAATACACATTATATTTGCGGATTCATATCCAACCCAATTTTATCATGCAAAACATCCGGAAAATTGCTGTTTTAACTTCAGGAGGCGATGCCCCGGGAATGAACCCTTGCATTCGGGCCGTTGTACGTACGGCTATATACAATAACAAAGAAGTTATTGGAGTTAGAAAAGGATATCAGGGGTTAATTGATAACGACATGTATGATATGCATACCCGGTCTGTGAGCAATATTTTACATTTGGGGGGCACTATACTTAAAACCGCGCGTTGTATGCCATTTAAAACCGACGAGGGGCAGGAAATAGCATACCGTAATTTAAAAGAAAAAGAAGTTGACGCGCTTGTAGTGATTGGTGGTGATGGTACTTTTACCGGTGCACTCCGGTTTTCAAAAAGATACCCTGATATTGCGGTAATGGGTATACCCGGTACCATTGATAATGACCTATATGGTTCGGATTTTACATTGGGTTTTGATACTGCAACCAATACAGTTATTGAAGCTATAGATAAGATAAGAGATACGGCAGATTCGCACGACAGGCTTTTTTTTATTGAAGTAATGGGCCGCGATTCTGGTTGTATTGCATTAAGGGCCGGTATTGCAGGTGGTGCAGAGGCTATTATGCTCCCCGAAACCGAAACAGCATTGGATGATTTGATCTATAGCCTGGAAAGTTCACCAAACAAATCATCGAGTATTGTAATTGTTGCCGAAGGCGATAAGCATGGTGGGGCATATGATATTTCAAAAATCGTTAAGGATAGGATCAAGTCATATCATACTAAAGTTACTATATTAGGGCACTTACAGCGCGGCGGCAGCCCAAGTAGCTTTGATCGCATACTGGGTAGCAGGCTTGGTTATGCTGCTGTAAACGCGTTATTAAAAGGCGAAAGTCAAAAAATGGTTGGATTAAGAGGCAATTCAATAAGTTTAACCAGCATTGAAGAAGCTTTAAATAACCATGAATATAAACTAGAGGATGACTTATTGGAAATGGTAAAGGTATTATCTATTTAAATTAATGATAGCAGTTGTTTACAGCGGTTCAAACTATGCGGAATGGCGCCTAGCTATAAAAGATAAAACGATAGCTACGTTTAAAACGCAGGGAATTAATCCGTATTTACACGACGAAAAATTTATTATTCAGCTCCTGAATAAAAATATAAACCTTATACACCATGCCGAAGAAATAAAAAAGATCTATTTCTTTACGGCTGGAGCATCTTCTATCACAAGACGCGAAAAGGTTGCTAATGCTTTATCCTCGTTTTTTAAAAACGCCCGTGTTTTGGTAGAACATGATGTACTTGGAGCAGCAATTGCCTCATGTAAAGAAAAAAAAGGTATTATTTGCGTATTAGGGAGTGGCTCAAACGCTGCATTTTACGATGGTAAAAAAATTAAACCCAACAACTATGGAATGGGTTATATTTTGGCCGACGAGGGCTCGGCAAACTGGTTGGGTAAGATGCTACTGAAAAATTACATGAACGAAACACTTCCCGAAAAAATAAACAAGAAATTTGCTAAACGATACGATTATGATCGTAAACAAATTTTGGAGAAAGTATATCGCCAACCTCAGCCTGCTTTATTTTTAAGCTCATTTACAGATTTTTTTATAGAAAACCGTGATGATGCCTATATCAAGGCCCTTATTAAAAGTGGCTTTAATAAATTTATAACAACGTACGTTACAGATCTGTTAAATGAAGATCCGAAAACTCCGGTATTTTTTGTAGGATCAGTAGCCGCTGCATTTCAGGATTATTTGCACGAAACTGCAGCCGAATCAAACATCAATATTTCTAACATTATAAAAGAACCAATTAATAATTTATTAAACTACTATTCAAGTAAAAATTAAGTAAAAATCATGAAAATAGGAATTAACGGATTTGGCCGTATTGGCCGTTTAGCTTTCAGAGCAGCAATTGAAAGAGCTGACATTGAAATTGTAGGTATTAACGACCTTGTAGAGCCTGATTATATGGCTTATATGTTAAAATACGATTCAACTCACGGCCCTTTTAAAGGAACAATTGCTGTAGAAGGCGGCCATTTGGTTGTAAATGGCAAAACTATCCGCGTTACAGCTGAAAGAGACCCGGCAAACCTTAAATGGAATGAAGTTGGTGCTGAAGTGATCATTGAATCAACAGGCTTGTTTTTAACCAAAGAAACTGCGCAAAAACATATTGACGCAGGTGCCAAAAAAGTTGTTATGAGCGCGCCAGCTAAAGATGATACCCCTACATTTGTAATGGGTGTTAATCATAAATTATTAACCGCTGCCGATACGATAGTATCTAACGCATCATGTACTACCAATTGCCTTGCTCCAATTGCTAAAGTTTTGAACGATAATTTTGGTATTGAAGAAGGTTTGATGAGTACTGTACACGCGGTAACCGCTACTCAAAAAACTGTTGATAGCCCATCAGCTAAAGACTGGCGCGGTGGCCGTGGTGCATACCAAAACATTATACCTTCGTCAACTGGTGCTGCTAAAGCGGTAACTTTGGTTATACCCGATTTAAAAGGTAAATTGACAGGTATGGCATTCCGTGTTCCGGTTGCTGATGTATCTGTTGTTGATTTAACGGTACGTTTAAAAAAACCGGCCTCTTACGAAACCATCAAAAAAGCAATGAAAGATGCTTCTGAAGGAGAGTTAAAAGGTATTTTAGGTTATACCGAAGATGAAGTTGTATCAGAAGATTTTAAAGGCGACGCACGTACTTCAATTTTTGATGCTAAAGCAGGTATTGCCTTGAATGATCATTTCGTAAAAGTAGTATCATGGTACGATAACGAATGGGGTTACTCAAACAAACTTATTGATATGGTACAAGAACTAGGTAAACTATAAGTTCGATAAAAAATCAAAAGCCCGGCTGAAAAATTTTCAGCCGGGCTTTTTTGTATCCCTTAATAAGGGAGGGTGTATTATTTTACTTCTTCGAAGTCAACATCGGTAACTGCGTCAGCCGGAGCGCCTTGTGCGGCACCTTCTGCATGTTCAGCACCAGGTTGTTGTGGTTGCCCACCTTCAGCCGAAGCTTTGTACATATCTTCGGAAGCAGCGTTCCATGCATTTTGCAGTTCAGCTTGTATAGCATCAATATCTGCTAAGTTTTTGGCAGAATAAGCTGCTTTCAATTTCTCTAAGCCACTTTCTATCGGAGCCTTTTTATCAGCAGGGATCTTATCGCCGTATTCTTTCAATTGTTTTTCTGTAGAGAATATCAAAGCGTCGGCAGAATTTAGTTTCTCAACTTCTTCTTTTGCCTTCTTGTCAGAATCCGCATTTGCTTCTGCTTCATCTTTCATCCTTTTGATCTCGGCATCGGTTAAGCCAGATGATGCCTCTATACGTATTTTTTGCTCCTTACCTGTAGCTTTATCTTTGGCAGATACATGTAATATACCGTTAGCGTCAATATCAAAAGTTACTTCTACCTGAGGTACTCCACGAGGTGCAGGAGGTATGCCATCTAAATGGAAACGGCCTATTGTACGGTTTTGAGCCGCCATAGGGCGCTCGCCTTGCAAAATATGGATCTCTACTGAAGGTTGGCTATCAGATGCTGTTGAAAACGTTTCTGATTTTTTAGATGGGATAGTTGTGTTTGATTCAATCAACCTTGTCATTACACCACCCATTGTTTCAATACCAAGGCTAAGTGGTGTAACATCTAACAATAAAACATCTTTAATATCGCCACTTAAAACTGCACCC
>JANXTT010000155.1 GCA_025352225.1 Mucilaginibacter sp.
GTTTTGGGACCTAAATTTAGCGGTTGGGTGTATAATAAAAGGTCTATAGACAAAAACGGGGCAGGCACAAGCAAATAATAATAGCATATTTTAACTTTTTATCATGATTGAAATTTTTATAATGATATGGATCATATTTCAGGTTATAATTGGCTTTAACCTTGTATTTCCGCTTTTACTCTTTTCTTTTTACAGCATCATAAAAAAACATACGCCTTTAAAACACAGCCTTGATAGCACCCCGCAAAGAGATTATGCCATAATTGTGACCGCCTACGAACAAACACATACTTTGCCTCAGGTAGTAAAATCAATTTTACAGTTAAACTACAACAATTATATAATTTACATTGTGGCCGATAAATGCGATATAAGCGGCTTAACATTTGATGATGAAAGAGCTGTTTTATTGCGCCCCGAAGAAACGTTGGCTAGTAATACAAGATCCCATTTTTATGCTATAAATCATTTTTTGCGCCCGCATACCTGTTTAACAATTATTGATAGTGATAACCTGGTTGATTCTGAATACTTAAATCAATTAAACATTTATTTTGATAACGGATTTGAAGCTGTACAAGGCATTAGGGAAGCAAAAAATTTAGATACCACGTTTGCATGCCTGGATGGGGCACGGGACATATACTACCATTTTTATGATGGGAAAATACTATTTGGCGTAGGCTCATCTGCTACGCTTGCGGGCTCGGGCATGGCATTTACCACAACACTATACCGGGAATGCCTGGAACACCTGGATATCACAGGCGCTGGATTCGACAAAGTACTACAATCAGCAATTGTTAGTCGCGATAAACGCATTGCTTTCAATATAAACGCTATAGTTTACGACGAAAAAACCTCCAAATCTGATCAGCTTGTTAACCAACGGTCAAGATGGATCAATACCTGGTTCAAATATTTTGTATATGGCTTTAAAATGGTAGGTAATGGTATAACCAAATTTAGTTGGAACCAGTTTATATTTGGATTGGTGTTATTACGCCCACCGCTATTTATGTTTTTAATCCTTTCTGTTATCTTTACCTTTGTTAATGTAATATTAGGCCAGTTTTTAGTAAGTTTAATATGGCTCATAGGTTTGTTAATGTTTGTTGGGGGCTTTGCCTTAGCATTAGCTAAATCAAACACAGATAAAAGAATTTATACATCATTGGTTAATATTCCTAAGTTTATGTTTTACCAATTTGTTTCCTTACTAAATGTGCGGAAAGCCAATAAAAGATCTGTAGCTACAAAACATTATCACTAATTTAAGTGGTTAACAATGAGAATAAACCCAGTACAACCCATCGGTCATGACGAGCCAGATAAAAACTGGAGGGAAATTGCAGCAATAGTTTTTGTTTTTGTAGGGATCTTTTACTTTTGCTACAGAATTATTCTCTGATGGATATTTTTCAAATATCGTTACAAGAAGGAGTTAAAAAGCTATCCTTTTCGCAGAAATTACGAAAAATTGTAGTTGTTGAAAAACTTTATAACCCTGCGGGCATAATTGCGCTCCTACTCATTACCTGTTCTTTTGCGCTTATTATCAGCAAGCTTGGTATTATTGGTGGGTTGCTATTATTGGGGATATTTGTTGGTATACCGTTTGTGATGTGCGTTATTGCTTATCCCAAATTTGGAATATTGATTTTATTGACCATGGCATACTTTCTCATGTTCATTATTAAATTTAATATTCCTTTCCCATTAGGTACGGTAATGGATGGCCTAGAAGCGCTCCTATTTCTTGGCTTTTTTATTAAGCAAAAAAATAATCGCAACTATAAAATATTCAATAACGGCGTAAGCGTAATTGTAGCTGTGTGGATAGCATACAATGTGCTCGAAGTAATTAACCCTGTTGCAGACTCTATGCTGGCATGGGTTTTTACCATTCGTACAATCGCGTTTGTATCTATTACCTATTTTGTTTTTATGTACAATATTAATACGCTTAATTTTTTACGTACTATTATAAAACTATGGTTGGTATTTGCACTTATTGCAGCGTTATATGGTATAAAACAAGAGCATACAGGGTATTCACAATTTGAATGGGCCGAAATGGCTTCAGATCCGGGGCGGGCATCATTGCTGTTTATTGATGGCCACTGGCGTAAGTTTTCAATATTTGACGGGCCGGTTACTTTTGCGTATAATATGGTGCTGGGGTGCTTATTATGCGTAGGGTTAATGTGGGGTATTAAAGCCCTTTGGAAAAAATTGATATTGGTTGGGTTTGTGGTAATGTTTTTTATGTCAATGCTTTACTCTGGCACAAGGGGCGCTTTCGCGTTAATCCCTGCCGGTATGGTATTGTTTTGTATCCTTAATTTCAATAAAACCACGCTTTTGTTTGGAAGTATTGTAGCTGTTATTTTTGCCGTTCTAATTGTTATTCCTACAACCGACGAAAATTTAAGACGGTTTCAAACAGCTTTTCAGCCCAATAACGATCCATCATATATATTAAGGCAACAGAATCTGGCTCGTATTAGGCCATATATACAAACACATCCAATTGGAGGCGGTTTAGGTTCAGTAGGTATATGGGGGCAAAAATTTTCTCCAAATTCCATGCTGTCAAAGTTTCCGCCTGATAGTGGTTATGTGCGTGTAGCTGTTGAAGAGGGCTGGATAGGCCTATTTTTGATCTGTGCATTTATGTTTGTGATATTGCGGGCTGGTATACAGAGTTTTTTTATAATTAAAAACAATGAGTTAAAGGCTTATTGCCTGGCCATGGTAATTATGATATTCGCTATTGAAGTAGGAAATTATCCGCAGGAAGCCCTGGTTCAATACCCTACAAATGTTTATTTTTATTTGATGATAGCCATAATGGTCAAATGCGGGCAACTTGATAAGCAATTACAAGAAGAAAAAGAAAATACCATTGATGGAGTACCCCATAACTTAATAGTCCAATAAATGGAGAAGGCATTAATTTCTGGCAGAGATATTATTGTAGTTGGCCAACAAGCCTGGGATACTGATATAGGCAGTAACTGCAAAAACATCGCCATGGAGTTTAGCAAACATAACCGCGTACTCTATGTAAACTCCCCGTTGGATATTAAAACAGTATTGCTTAAAAACGACGATCCGAAAATAAAAAAACGCTTAGCGGTTATTAATAAAAAACAAGATGGCCTTGAGCATATCGACACTAATTTATGGACATACTATCCCGATAAAACAATAGCGTCTATAAACTGGATAAAAAGTAACGGTATTTTTAATTTTTTTAATCACATCAATAATAAAAGGTTTGCTGGTTCCATACAAAAAGCGATTAAACGATTAAACTTTAAAAACTTTATTCTTTTTAATGATTCGGATATTTTCAGAAGCTTTTATTTAAAGGAGCTATTATCTCCTGATGTAAGCATCTATTATTCGAGAGATTATTTATTAGGTGTTGATTACTGGAAAAGGCATGGAACTTTACTTGAGCCGCAGCTAATTGCGAAAAGTGATGTATGCCTGGCTAATTCAACCTATCTGGCCGATTATTGTGGTAAATACAATTCCAACTCGCATTATGTGGGTCAGGGATGCGATCTGAGTTTATTTAACAGCGCCGAAGGTTACTCTACTCCGGATGATATAAAACCCATTAAAGGCCCTCTTATAGGCTACGTAGGCGCATTGCAAAGCATCCGGCTCAACATGGAACTGCTTGCATATGTGGCTATTGAAAAGCCTGAATGGAGCATTGTACTGGTAGGGCCCGAAGATGATGAGTTTAAAGCAGGCAACTTACATGCTATTCAAAACATCCACTTTTTAGGATCAAAGGATTCCGCTTTATTACCAACATATATCAATGCCTTTGATGTTTGCCTCAACCCGCAATTAATTAATGAAATTACTATTGGTAATTATCCGCGTAAAATTGACGAATATCTGGCCATGGGCAAGCCTGTTGTTGCAACCACTACCCGGGCTATGGAAATATTTAGCGAATACACGTATCTTGGTGAAAATAAAGAAGCCTATGTTACATTAATACAGCAGGCTTTGGATGAGGATTCGATAACGTTACAAGCCAAACGAAAACAATTTGCCGGCTCGCATACATGGGAAAACAATGTGGCGGAAATATATAAGGCTATACACTTTTAATTGAGTTTAAATGTCATTAACATCAGCAATCAAATCAAGGCCAATCTTTAAAAAAATAGCTTTATGGATGATGATTCCACCGGGCCAGCATAAACCCAGGCTATGGGTAAAATTATGCATTAATCCATTTAAACATAAAAGGGGTAAAAAGTCGGTTATCAGAAGCCGTACCCGGCTAGATGTTTTCCCATACAATAGATTTGAATTGGGAGAAAGCTCAGTTATTGAAGATTTCTCCACTATTAACAACGGTGTTGGCGATGTTTTAATTGGCGACCGTACTATTATTGGTATCGGGAACGTAATCATTGGTCCGGTTAAAATTGGCAACGATGTAATGTTTGCACAAAACATTGTAACTTCGGGCCTTAATCATGGGTATGAGGATATTAATGTACCACCTAGTGTCCAAAAAGTTAATACATCTCAAATAACAATTGGCGATAGTGTATGGATAGGCGCTAACTGTACTTTAACTGCAGGCATAACTATTGGTAAACATGTGGTGATTGGCGGTGGTAGTGTAGTTACAAAAAACAT
Organism: Mucilaginibacter sp.; assembly: GCA_025352225.1. Classification (GTDB taxonomy): domain Bacteria; phylum Bacteroidota; class Bacteroidia; order Sphingobacteriales; family Sphingobacteriaceae; genus Mucilaginibacter. The sequence continues at coordinate 4,681 of JANXTT010000155.1, forward strand.
CCCTGATTATTCGGTGGCGGTTGGCAATCCGGCCAAGGTGATAAAGAAATTTAATTTTGAGTCGAACGTTTGGGAAAAAGTATAACTAATATGTTTTATAATTCATTTTTTACGCTTATTTTAACTGACCATTAATAGCACAAGCAATATGTCAATATTTGGCCTCCCAAATTGGATAAAACCTCACCTTTATACAGGTAAAAAATTTAGTGACCTATCCACTACTGAGGTATCTGATTTAAAAGCAAGGATCAGTAATTTCAAGCACGATCAACCAGATATTTCTGTTGTAATACCGGCATGGAACGAAGAAAACAACATTTTCCGTACACTTTCGTCTATTTCGGCTAATCAAACCGCTTATAAAGTTGAACTTGTTGTTATCAATAATAACTCAACCGATAATACTCAAAAAGTTTTAGACGAATTAGGCGTAAGAAGCTATATTGAAAGCAAACAAGGCACACCGCACGCCAGGCAACTGGGGTTAGAAATGGCAAAGGGCAAGTATCACCTTTGTGCGGATTCGGATACCTTTTACCCACCCAAATGGATAGACCTCATGGTGAAGCCTATGGTAAATAACACCAACATTACCGGGGTTTACGGGCGCTACTCATTTATTCCACCCGAAGGCCAGGGCCGTCTTGGTTTATCACTTTACGAACTCTTAACAGGAATACTCGTTCAGATCAGGAAGCGCAACCGCGAATATTTAAATACCCTTGGCTTTAATATGGGCTTTGTTACTGAAATAGGAAGAATAACCGGAGGATTTAAAGTAAACCAGGTACGAAAGTTTGATAATGCCGCAGGAAGTGATTACTTTGTTGATGAAGCTGAAGATGGAACAATGGCAGTAAACCTAAAAAAGAAAGGTAAGCTAAAATTAGTATTAGATGCAAAGGCAAGAGTATTTACTTCGCCACGCAGGTTAATGTATGATGGCGGCATATGGGCAGCCTTTATGAACAGGTTTAAAAGCCATGGCAGTGGATTAAGCGAGTATGTAACAGGGAAAAGTAAAGCTTCAAAATAATTGCGCCCCAGCGCGAGAGCGATACAATTGCTGCAGAAGCGGCTTTAAAGATGATGTGGATCAATTTATTGATCAAAAAGTATAAACTATGAAAATTGCCCATTTAATTCTGGCACATAACAACCCCGGGCAATTAACCCGGCTAATTAATAGGTTGCAACATCCAGATGCTGATATCTATATTCACCTAGATCTTAAAGCTGATATTGAACCGTTTTTAAGTTTAGCAAATACCGCCAATGTTTATCTCATAAAAAAAAGAGTAAAAGTTTATTGGGGTGCTTATAGCATGGTACGCGCCACCCTAAACGGATTTAGCGAAATACTCGCCACAGGTAAACCATACGACTATGTAAACCTGCTAAGTGGTCAGGATTACCCCATAAAAAGTATACCTTACATTCACCAGTTTTTATCAGACAATCCTGATAAAATTTTTATGGAATACCTAACCGAAGACTCCGAGTGGTGGAAAAATATTAAGACAAGAGTTACCGAATACCACCTTACTGACTTTCCTTTTAAAGGGAATTATAATTTGCAAACGCTTATCAATAAAATAATACCTAAAAGAAAAGCACCCGACTCATTAAAATTTGTAGGCCGATCTCAATGGCTAACCATTACTATTGAAAGCGTTAAATATCTGATCGAATACATTGACAATTATCCAAAAGTTCGCCGATATTTTAGGCTAACATGGGGCGCCGATGAAATTATGCTACAAACTATTTTATATAATTCGCCATTTAAAGAAAGCATTGTAAATAATAATTTAAGGTATATTGATTGGTCTGAACAAAGTGTAAGCCCTAAAGTATTGACCATTGACGATGCTGAAAAAATAACAAGTTCGCCATGTTTATTTGCTCGTAAATTTGATATGAATACCCATCCCGAAATTCTAAATTATTTAGACAACAAGTTTTAAACAATTGTATTGTGGTTTTCTTGCTTAAATCTCAATGTCATTATAAATGTATTAAGACCCGTGGTTTCGTCAAAATGATAAATAAACTCCGAAGTTAGTTTAGCTATAATCATTAAACCATAATGTTCAGAAATGTCGCCAACCCCTTCACTGGTAATTACATACTCTTCAGTATAAAACTTCAGCTTCCGTTCACTTAAAACTTCGGCAAATAAGCCATTCAACCCATCGCTATAGATACCTATATTATTATGCACACATGATTTAAGTGGCCACGCCATGGCTGGCCTGTCTTTATTTTCTGTTAAATAAAACGGCTGGCCTGTATCTGTTTTTTTGATCAGTAACAAATCATCACTTACGTCAAGCTCAAACAAAACCTCTCCTTCGCCGCAATGCTTAATCGCATTAGTTAAAAGTTCGGTAATAATTAGCTTTGATTTAAAAATTACCGGTTGTTTAATAACTCTTTCAGGTAAGTTTTCTTCAATAAAAGCAATTAAACTAAGCAAGAATGGATACACCCCCTCACGTTCCTTTTGAAAAACAAATTGTTTTTGTACCGCAAAACTATCCATACTTATTTATTTGAATCTATAATTGCCGACTTTCTATCGGGGAATATTTTAAACACCTTATCTAATCTTATTAAACTAAAAAGATCATGAATGTCTTTATTTAAGTTAACCACAGCTACATCACCCTCCTGAGCCATGGCATATTTTAATGCCGAAACCAGTGCACCAAGAAATGAGCTGTCAACATATTTAACTTTTCTAAAATCAACCAAGATATGGTGATTACCCTGATCAATCAATGCTATCATCTCTTCTTTAAACCCATCTGACTGGGTTAAATTGGCTTCTTCCAGTTGAACCTCAGCAACTAATAAGTCCTGATCTTCATGTGTTTTTAAAATCATTATATGGCCTCCTTTTGTATAAAAATGATACTACAATCGTCAATTTGTTCTTTGCTTTTTTGCGTGATAAAAATATTTTTTTGGAACTGTTTAAAAGTGTCCTCAACTCCAAGTAAGGGTTCTATAATTTTGATAAAAAGATTATGATCAGACATTTTTCCGCTTTCGTTTTCATAATCTATAATACCATCTGTAATTAGTATCAGCTGATCGCCCAAACCAGGTTTAAACGAGTGCTCTGTATATAACCCTTCCTGAAAAACCCCTAACAACAACCCGGTTGATTTTACTAGCTCCAGCTTTTTCTCCTTAGCTATATAATGTAGCAACGGCAAATCTCCGGCACCGGAGTAGGTGATACTTCCCTCCTGCTGATCGATCATGATAATTGATAATGTTGATAAAATATCGCTTAAAACCGGATCATGATAAATTACCTTATTAATTTTTTTCAAAATACTCGCGGTAGAATAATCACCATCAAAAACACATAACCTTACTGCCGCACGTATATAACTCAAAAAGCTAAACGAAAAAAACCATGCCCCCCATTTCTTCCCCATCACATCACCTAAAACCACGCATGCGTATCGCTCATCAATCACAATAAAATCAATAAAATCCCCCCCGGGATAATTTTGATAAGATTTATGCCAAAAATCAAGCATAAACCCTTTCAGCTTCGGTATTTCTTTAGGTATCGCCCTTAAATTAAGTGCCTGGGCAATGCCACTTAACTCTCTGATAGATTGCTGATGCTGCTCTCTAACGGTTTGCAATAAATTGTTTATTTTAGAAACAACTACATGCACCGGGGTATCCTTAAGTATATAATCTATAGCTTTTAAACTCAATCCCTTTGCCATCAGGGTTTCATCACTAATTGATGTTAAAAATATAAACGGTATATTTTTCAATACGGCATCAAGCATTAAATATGCTCTAAACTGAAATCCGTCCATCTCGGGCATCTCATAATCTGAAAGAATAAGATCCGGAATTTTATCTTTCAATATTTCAATAGCCTCTAGAGCCGAATCTGCCTTTAAACATTCAAATCCCTCCTTACTTAAAGCTTTACTCATCAATGCTAGCACTAGCCGGTTATCATCAACCAAAAGGATTTTTTTTGAATCTGTATTCAGCATTTTAATCTTAATTAGGCGCTTTTTTCAATATTGAAATTAAGATTAAATATACACCAGTAAATACAATTATTAACGCTATTAAATCCATTAATGTGATCCCATCGTTGGGGTTAAAATAAAATATGGTAAACATCTCAAAATATGGCGGTGCGGGCATTATAATCATGGCAAAGCCAAGGGTGAGTACAATTACGCCAATCAACAATACTGATATTTTTTTTATCCGCTCTTGTGATAAATACTTCCTTGATGTTTTACTGTCCAACTGATGCAAAGACAATAATACTTCCAGATCATCTACCAGATCTTCCCGGTTTCCCTTTTCAATATCCAATTTTTTAAAAGCTTCGATTTTCTCTAACGGCGATTCCTCATGGTTAAACGCACTACTTATTTTTCGATGCAAAGCATTAACCTCATCCTTATCCAGATCAGCCTGCTTCACTAAGAATATAAGTTCGTCAACTTTTGCTTCAATATTCATATTTTCCGTATTATGGGCTATTTATTTTATCAAATAGACCCTCGTATTTTTTGCTGCTCAGTTTTTATTGATAATTTTAGTCTTGATATTTATAAACCTCGTTTTACTGCTTTACTTATCTTAATACATCGATGAAAAAAGTTTCTGTAATTACCGTCAACTTTAATCAGGCATTAGTTACAGAAGCCTTATTAACATCTATCACCAACACAAACACCTATCCTGATATTGAAATCATTGTGGTTGACAATGGCAGTAACACCAATGCCGTGCCTCAATGGCAAAAAACATATCCGATTATTACTTTTATACGGTCAGAAGTTAATTTAGGTTTTGCTGGTGGCAATAACTTAGGAATAAAAAAAGCAACCGGCGATTATTTTTTTTTGGTGAATAATGATACTGAGTTTACAGCCGGTTTAATACAAACCCTGGTGAGCGTAATGGATAGTAATCCGCTGGTAGGTGTCATCTCTCCTAAAATCAAATACTTCCAAAATCCAGACACCATCCAGTACATAGGATTTACACCCATGAATTATTTTACTGCCCGCAACAAATGCTTGGGCCAGTTTGAAAAAGATAGCGGACAGTATGACCATATAACTGCAGAAACCGGCTTTTGCCATGGTGCCGCCATGATGCTGCGCCGCGAGGCAGTTGAAAAAGCAGGTTTAATGACCGAAAATTTTTTCCTCTATTATGAGGAGATGGATTGGATTGAGCTTATAAAGCGAGCCGGCTACCAACCCTGGGTTTGTACCGACGCATTAATCTACCATAAAGAATCGGTATCTGTTGGCCAGGGTAGCCCCCTTAAAGAGTACTTTATGAACCGCAACCGCATTTTATTCATTCGCCGGAATGCCCCTTTTTTTAAGGCTCTTGTATTTTACATTTTCTTTATATTAGTAGTTACACCCAGAAATATACTGGCATATGTTAAGCAAAAAAACTATAATTTCATCCCTATACTTTTCAAAGCTATCTGGTGGAACATAACCCAGCCAAAAAACAGTTCAAAACTGGGGTACCCTTTAAATAAATAACATGAAAATAACCTTATGGCTTAGCCTGTTTATAGTAGTTTACACCTTTGTTGGTTACGGTATATTGCTGTACATTATTATTCGTATTAAAAGGCTGGTTAGAGGTAACCCGCTGCCAATACCTATTAACCTATCCTTGTTGCCTACTTGCACACTTGTTGTTGCTGCTTATAATGAAGAAGGTTTTATTAAAGAAAAAATAGCTGATACCCTTAAATTAAATTATCCGGAAGGCAAATTAAAAATATTATTTATTACGGACGGCTCAAATGATAAAACTCCGGATATTATTAGTGGATATTCCCAAATACAGTTAATGCACCAGCCCGAGCGTAAAGGTAAAATTGCAGCTATACACCGGGCCATGAAAAACGTTGATACTGATATTACCATTTTTACGGATGCCAATACATTTTTAAATGCAGATGCGCTGATAAACATTGCCAGGCACTATGCCGATCAAACAGTGGGCGCCGTTGCCGGAGAAAAACGTGTACAGGTTGATGAAAACGCTGATGCGAGTGCCGCGGGCGAAGGCTTTTACTGGAAATATGAGTCGGCATTAAAAAAGTGGGACTCTGAACTTTACTCGGTTGTAGGTGCCGCTGGCGAGTTATTTAGCGTACGTACATCGCTATACAAACCAGTGTATGAGGATACCATTCTGGATGATTTTATGATATCCATGCTTATAGCTAAACAGGGCTACCGTATTGTATATGAACCTACCGCATATGCAACAGAAACCGCCTCGGCTAACGTAACTGAAGAGTTAAAAAGAAAGGTGCGCATTGCGGCCGGGGGGATACAGTCCATACTGCGGTTAAAAAGCTTACTTAACCCATTCAGTATACTTTCTTTCCAATATATTAGCCACCGTGTTTTACGGTGGACGGTGACGCCGTTTTTGTTGATTCTTGCTTTTATTATCAATGCTATTTTAGCGGTAACTGGTGGTGAGCTATTTTACCAGCTTTTATTTGCCTCACAAATTTTCTTTTATGGCCTGGCCATTTTAGGCTTTATAATGGAAAAACGCAAAATACGGATCAAGGTATTGTTTGTTCCTTACTATTTTTGCGTAATGAATTACGCGGTGTTGGCGGGCATAATCAGGTATTTAAAAAAATCACAAAGTGCCGCGTGGGAAAAAGCTGAGCGTCAATAACGTCATCATGCTTTTTATCCGATACTTAAAGGCAAATAAACATACCTCAATATTAAGCCTAACAGTGATTATCACATTGCTGCTAGGCTTATTTATTATAAGTTCACCTCCCGGTTTGTATCCCGATCCAAGTTCGGGGTTCCATGTTATGCGATCTATGCAAAAGGGCGGAGGCTTCAATTTAGCAACAGGCCCCAGTCAGAATGATATTTCAAAGAACACTTCAGCATTTTTAACATGGTGGTCGCCGGGGCAATATCTGCTACCTTACCTGTTTGTCAAATTATTGGGCGTAAACATGGGCCAGTCGGCAGCAATTACAATCTTATTTTGTTATATGCTCGGCATATCCGGGTTTTATTCTGTTTTCAGGAAGTTGGGGTTTTCAAAAAACATTTCTGCACTTAGTATCGCTTTTATAGCTTGCCAGCAGTTTTATACCCTGCCATTTGTTTTTTATAATGGTGGCGAAATTTTATTATTTGCCTTTTTAGGATGGTTTTTATATGGATGTTTCAGCTTTAAAAAGGTTAGTTGGAAACTCCTGGTTTTTGTACTTTTTGCAGGTTGGTTAGGTTTCTTGTGTAAATCTGCGTTTTTATGGATGTATGCGTCTGGCCTTTGTTGCTTATGGATCACCATTTCGCTTAAGCGAAATAGTTGGGCCACCTGGATAAAGAACGGTGTGTATATCGCGATACCCGCCTTACTATCCTTATCGGCCATTTACAAATTATTTTTATCCAGAGGGCAAAACCCGGCCTCTTCATCTATAGGGTTGCATTTTAGTTTAGCAGCTTTTGGCTTTCCGGTAGCCTCCCCCCTACTTTCTGGTTTTTCTGTTGACGAACTATTTCACGGTTTAATATACCGTACAGAGCCCCCGATATTTAGCCTGGGAATAATGCTATTTATTTTATCGGCATTAGCTTTAACTAGCCTGATGCTGATATTAGCCATACTACGTTATGTTCCTGATACCAAATACCGATTGGTATTAATTGTTTTTTATGCCATATCTATCTTGTTTTTTTCTTGCCTTTTTTTAAAACAAGCGGAAATATCTTATGAGAGCAGGCATTTCAGAATTGTTGGTTTATTAACCATACCTGGGGCCATTTATTTGTTTGGTAAACTGCACCGCTCACTTAAAATAATGTTTATTTTACTTTGGATAGGTATTGGCATCACCAGTATCCAATTTCTGATTTTGGGCTGTAAATTCAATTATACAATCAGTGCGCATGGCCCTTCGGGCTTTGCCCAGGGATATATCGATCAGCCATCATTAAACTATTTGCTTGAGTTAGATAAGCAGCAAAAGAATGCCATATTTGTGTTCACTACGCCTGATTTGGGTTTAGAAATTATACGTAACCGTATAATTACCATTCAAGCTATTGGTACAGATTTTAACCCGGACGACGACAGGTACGATGGTCATGCCGGGCCTTTATATATACTTTTACCCGCAACTTATGTTGTAAACGGCAAAGCTAAATTGGTGCTACAATATTTCCCGGGCTATCATAACTTTAACCAGAAGATGTTAACCAGTAAATATGTGCTTTACAGCGCGCAGTAGATCAGGGTTTATTTATTTCGCGCCAAAGTATATCCTTTAATTCCGTCAAACCTTTTTGCGCCACAGCGGAGATGAATATAGCCGTCATCCCTTCCGGAATCTCTTTTTTCATTTCTGCCTCTAGTTCCGCATCCAGCAAATCAGACTTTGTGATTGCCAGTATGCGTGGTTTATGGGTTAGCTCGGCATTATATTCTGTTAACTCATGCAGCAATATGTGGTACTCCTCTTTAATACTACGGCTCGTATCAGCAGGTATCATAAATAACAATACGGAATTACGTTCTATATGACGTAAAAATCTGAATCCTAAACCTTTTCCTTTGGAGGCACCTTCAATAATGCCCGGAATATCAGCCATAACAAACGATTTATTATCGCGATAAGCAACTATGCCTAAATTAGGCACAAGTGTGGTAAAGGCGTAATCGGCTATCTCAGGCTTAGCAGCAGACACTACAGACAACAACGTGGATTTGCCCGCATTTGGAAAACCTACCAAACCTACATCTGCCAGTACCTTTAACTCTAGTATATTCCATACTTCTTGTCCTGGTTCCCCTGGTTGCGCAAACCGAGGTGTTTGTTGTGTTGCCGACTTAAAATGCCAGTTACCCAACCCACCACGGCCACCGTTGGTAAGTATCCTGGTTTCGCCATCCTGGGTTATTTCAAATATAGTTTCGCCGGTTTCGGCATCCTTGGCTATGGTGCCAAGAGGCACTTCTAAAATTTCATCCCGTCCGTATTTGCCACTTCGCAGGGAACTGCCGCCCGAATCGCCATCCCCGGCGATTATATGCTTACGGTATTTAAGGTGCAGCAACGTCCAGAGTTGCGCATTGCCTTTAACAATTACGTGACCGCCACGGCCCCCATCACCGCCATCTGGCCCACCTTTTGATGTTAGTATGTCACGATGTAAATGAGAAGAACCGGCACCGCCATGTCCTGAACGGCAACATACTTTCACATAATCAACAAAATTTGAGCCTTGGGACATATTGGGGTTTCGGAATTACGAAGTACAGTTTCGGATATTTGATTTGAATATCCAACAACATTGCCAAAACTTAAGCAATCTCTAAATCTTGTGTAGATTGCCCCGTTCTCCGCAACGATCGGATTTGTTATTATTTGATTTTGATCAGCAAAGATCAATTACCTTGCAAATGGCCTGGAATATATCATCAACGCTGCCAATACCGTTAATGCTTTTAAACTTGTTCTGATTTTGATAAAAATGAGCTACCGGGGCTGTTTTATTGTTGTATTCGTGGATGCGTTTACGGATAACTTCAGGGTTTGCATCATCCGGCCGGCCAGATTCTTTGCCTCTTAACAATAAACGATGCTCCAATTCATCATCATTCACTTCAAGTGCTACCATACTTGATATAGCCTCATTTTTTGAATTGAGTAGTTGATCCAAAGCTTCTGCCTGAGCAACTGTACGGGGGAAACCATCAAAAATAAAGCCTTTGGCACCTTTGTTAGCATCCAGCTTATTGCTTATCATGCCGATAACTACTTCATCAGGAACTAATATGCCATGATCCATCAGCTTTTTAGCTTCCAGACCTAATGCTGTTCCCTGAGCAATTTCGCCGCGAAGCAAATCGCCGGTTGATAAATGGATCAATTGATATTGATCAATTAGTTTTTGAGATTGGGTTCCCTTACCTGCGCCTGGCGGACCAAACAGTACAATGTTCAGCATTCGGTTGATTTAAAATTTAAAAAGTCCTTCTGTACAACACAAAAAGACTTTATTATTTATGTGCACTCGAAGGGAGTCGAACCCCTAACCTTCTGATCCGTAGTCAGACGCTCTATCCAATTGAGCTACGAATGCATTTTTAACGGATTGCAAAAATAGGATTTCTTTTCAATCTGTTAAAAAAAAAGTGAAATTACTTTACCATATGCGCTATAGCGTTAAAATCGGGTAAATCTGTAGCAACATCAAGTACTTCGGCATAGATTACGTTATGCGTTTCATCTAAAACAAAGGCGGCGCGTTTTGATACTCCTTTTAAGCCAAAAACAAAATCGGCATATAGTGCCCCATAAGCTGCAGATACTTCTTTATTAAAATCTGATAGCAATGGAAACTGGTATTCGTTTTCTTCTTTAAACTTGGATAACGCGAATGGTGAATCAACTGATACGGCTAATATCTGCGCGTTAAGGCCATCATAATAACCAAAATTATCGCGCATGGTACAGAGCTGGGTTGTGCAAACCCCGGTAAACGCTAATGGAAAAAAATGGATCACCACTTTTTTACCTATAAAATCCGAAAGGCTAACCTCTTTCAAATCCGACGAAACTAACTTAAATTGTGGTGCTTGCTCACCTATTTGTATTGACATAGAATTGATGTTTTTGCGAAGATATTAATCTTAAATATTAAACGGGCTAACGGCCTGCGTTCACTAGGGTCAAAGTATTTAAACTTACACGTTAATGACAAGCAAAGGTGAGATATGTTGATTGTGGGGCATAGGTTATTCGCCCTCCTCCACAAAAACAGGCGTTTCCCTCACTTTAATCATTAATTTACCATTATTTGTTTTAATAGCTTGCGTATTCATTACATCGGCCCCAATTTTAAGGGTATGTATCAACGCTGATTTTGCATTACCCAGGTTGAGCTGGCAAGTAGCGGTTCGGTTTTTTTCATCGGGTATTAATAACACATACATTCTTTTGTTACCTAGCTGGTAAACATCAACCAAGGGGTCATTATTAAGGGTGGCCCTAAAGGTATAGTTACCCATCAACTTGGTGGTTTGCAAAATATAATCGGCTGCAGGGCGGCGCTTTAAGGTTTTAGCATCGGTTATGCCCGATGTTGAATATTGTACCGCACTTTCATTATCATCAAACAACTGGTAATAAAACACACGTTTAATGCCATGCCGGTTAAATAATAATGCCGAGCGAAGCAGCCAATCGGCTTGTGTTACCAATGCCGGTTTATTATCTATAGGTATAGCACGTTGGGGGCTCTCGGGATTAATATCGTACCCAGTTTCGGTTATCCAAACTTCGGGATGCTTTGGCGTATTCCACGCCAGGTTCATAAAATCGTCAACCACCTCACCGGCTTCAGTTAATTCGGGGGCAACCCCGCGGGTTGCCTGCTTGTTGGCATGTTGTTTATTATCATTAGGGTAAAAATGATAATTGATCACATCAAAGCAAAGGTTAACAGATCCATCGGGTTTTAAGCCCCGGTTTTGTTTACACCAGCTTATCATATCCTGCACATATTTTGGATCGGCAGCAGCCAAACCACACATTACTACCTGCATAGAAGGATCGGCAGTTTTTATGCCTGCGTTTTTACCCAGTTTGCCTTTGTTACCATCGTAAAACGCAGAAAGATTGGCCGCATATTCGCTCGCGGTTTGCTGTGCTTGTTTACCTTTCCACCATTTGTCGCGTTCGTTATCACATTCAATATACTTAATCAGGCCCATGCCAATTTTTATTTGGTTAACAGGGTCGGCAGTCCAGCGTGGCTTATTATTTACTTTAACTAATGAGGCATTCACGTTTTTGTTATACCCATACCTGGCCGCAAATTGGAAAGCAACTTTAGCCTGTAGCGCGTAGGAAGCCGGATCTTCTCGATTTAAACCATAAGGAGCCGGAACATTTTCGCCATCGCGCTGATCTGCAGGATAAGTATTTACCAGCCATTCGGGGCAATTTTTAAGACAGGTTAATACTTCAATTTTATCGTGTTTGCACCGCTCGTATATCGCATCATAATTCCATCCGCCACTATTTGCCGGGTTAAATGTATAACTGCCCTGGGTATCTTCTAATTTGCCCCAGTCCAGATAATGCCGTACTCCGCCAAAGCATTTAATGAGATCCATTTTAGGATCGTAAATATGGGTAGCATCGTTAAGGTTATTCGGATTTTGTAAAAAGTCCCATTCATAACTATTAATACCGAACATATTTTTTAACGGATTAGGGCTTATTGGATGACTGTTTTTTTTAGGGTTGGTTAAAAAACTTTGGATCAGGATGATTACAATAACTATAAGAATTAGAGAAGGAAGTTTGTAAATTGCTTTTTTCATAAAAGTTATTAACCAATAATATATATTTAAACAGGGTATAGTTTCTAATTAATTTCTCACCAAATTAGTGTTTTTAATGATATATGCATGCCTAATTTAACAATAAAGGAACGAACCCTTTTAGGTAAAAAACTAAAAGGTGAGACGCGATTTTTAATTTACTTTATCGAAGTAATGATGGGGAGGCCTAAGTTGAGTTCCATTTTTACATAATGACGCAAATCCTGATGGTAAATTAAGGTTACATGGCATTTACATACATTATGATTGTTCTTTATAACTTTGCCCAATTAATATTGTATATGAGGATAGCTATTAATGGTTTTGGCAGGATAGGCAGGATATTTTTAAGATCGGTACTTGAAATTCCAAATATTGAGGTTGTTGCTATAAACGACCTTACTGATACTGCCACGCTTGCCCATTTGTTTAAGTATGATTCTGTACACGGGAGGTTTAAAGGAGAAGTTGGCTTTGATAGCAATAACCTGATTATTAATGATAAAAGCATACGGGTAACAGCAGAGCAAAACCCATCGATATTACCTTGGGCGGAGTTAAATATCGACGTGGTTATGGAGTCGACAGGTAAATTCACAACCAAAGCGGCTGCAGCGCAACACTTAACTGCCGGTTCAAAACAAGTTATTATTTCAGCACCATCGCCAGACAGGGATGTACCAACTGTTGTTTTAGGGGTAAATGATGGAAGTGTTGATTTAAGAGCCCCTATACTTTCAAACGCGTCTTGTACAACCAATAACGTAGCAACCATGGTTAAGGTACTTGATGATAACTGGGGTATTGTTGATGGCTATATTACAACTGTTCACTCCATGACGGGCGATCAAAACCTGCACGATGCCCCGCATAAAGATTTGCGCAGGGCAAGGGCGGCATCGGCATCTATTATACCTACAACCACGGGCGCGGCTAAAGCAATAACTAATATTTTTCCGCATCTATTAGGTAAATTAGGCGGTGCAGGCATACGGGTGCCGGTATTAAATGGATCATTAACAGATTTTACCTGTAGCCTAAAATATACACCTACTGTTGAGGAAATTAACAGGGCATTTAAAAAAGCGTCGGAAAATCAAATGAAAAATATCATGGAATACACTGAAGACCCAATCGTTTCGGTAGATATTTTAGATAATCCGCATAGTTGCATATTCGATTCACAACTAACCTCAGTTGTTGGTGGTTTAGTAAAGGTTGTGGGCTGGTACGACAATGAAAAGGGCTATTCGAGCCGTTTAGCCAATCTGGTTCAAAAAATGAGTTTATTACAATGATTAAGTTTATCGGAGTTGATGATGTGCTGGCTGTACGGAGCTTAGTACTACGCGAAGGTAAAACGCAACCCGAAGAATGCCGTTTTGATACAGATAACATTGATGGAGCATTTCATTTGGGTTATTACGTGGACGATGAATTAGCAAGTATAGCTTCTTTTCATCCTCAAAATTATGGCACTTATACCGGGATGGGTTACCAACTGCGTGGCATGGCTACCATTGAAAAACTCAGAAGTCAAGGTTTAGGCACCAAACTCGTTAACTTTGCAGTGGTTTATTTACGTGGGCAAAAAGCAAATTATTTATGGTGTAATGCACGCAAAAAGGCTTTAACGTTTTATCAGTCGAGTGGCTTTGAAATTATATCTGATGAGTTTGAAGGTTATGGTAAGATCCCTCATTATGCAATGTATCTGAAAATCAACTAAATGATTTTCAGATACATAAAAACGTGTCAATTAATCAAGACTAAACTTTTTTGTATCGTCCAAATAAACCAGGTTAGCGTATGTTTTATAATTAGTTGATTTAGCCAGGCCACTAAAACGGTATGAAAAACTAATGGCTTCTTTTTGGTTTAAAAGTGCATTATATTCGTTTATAGCTTCCTGATTAGTCGGATAAATTTTGCTGAACAGAAATGTACGGGCCAATTTAATTTTAGTGGTAGCAATGTTATTGATAATTGTATCTTTTTTTGATGCCAGGTTAATATTGTTAAGGCTGGTATCGGCCCAATTATGAGCAATTAGCCCGTTTTTTGTTAACGTGGTATAATCAAAACCAGCTAGTTTAGTAGCTTTAAAATCCTCTTTAAATATAACTGCCAATGGTTGCTTTAAACTATCAGTTGGTACTAAAAGCGTAACATCTTCATTATATTTAAGGTTAAAAGTATTATCTACAACAGATAATTTTACAGGCTGATCGTTTATTTCAACATTGATGGATTGAGGAGCCGGACTAACATCGATCACCTGGCAGCCGGTAAAAGATAAAATAATAACAAGTGAGTATAGGGCATTTTTCATGGTAATTAATTTAAGGTTAATATTAAAAACCACAATGCAATTATAATACCATTATTACCATGAAGATTAATTAACTTGCGACTTGTTTAATTTTTTTTCTCGAAACAATTTTTAGCATTTACCTTCAATATTCAGATTTTATTTGTGAATTTGGCTCAGATTTTTTTTATAACACACAAACACACATGAAAACAATTGATCAAATTAGTTTCGCAGGAAAAAAGGCTCTGATCAGAGTTGATTTTAATGTTCCCCTTGACGAAAATTTTAATATAACGGACGATAACCGAATGACCGCGGCCTTACCTTCGATCGAAAAAATATTAAAGGATGGCGGTGCTGTAATTTTAATGTCGCATTTAGGCAGACCTAAAGATGGCCCGACAGATAAATATTCATTAAAGCATGTAGTTAGCCATCTTTCCGATCTGTTGGGACAGGAGGTGGAGTTTGCTAATGACTGTATTGGTACAGAAGCCGTAGAAAAAGCTAAAGCGCTTAGCCCTGGGCAAGTATTGTTACTGGAGAACCTGCGCTTTTATAAAGAAGAGGAAAAAGGCGATACCGCTTTTGCCGAAAAATTATCAAAATTGGGCGATATATATGTAAACGACGCTTTTGGCACCGCGCACCGCGCACATGCCTCAACAGCGATCATAGCGCAGTTTTTTCCGAATGCAAAATACTTTGGTTACTTAATGGCAGGAGAATTGGCCAATGCCGAAAAAATACTGAACGGTGCAACAAAACCATTCACCGCAATTATGGGCGGTTCTAAGGTATCCGATAAGATCCAACTGATTGAGAAGCTATTGGATAAAGTTGATAACCTGATAATTGGCGGCGGTATGGCTTATACTTTTGCAAAGGCTCAGGGCGGTAGTATTGGCGACTCCCTATTAGAAGCAGATAAGTTAGATCTGGCTAATAGCCTGGTACAACGAGCTAAAGAAAAAGGCGTTAATCTAATACTACCTACAGATACCATTGTTGCTGATAAATTTGCTAATGATGCTAAAACTAGCGTAGCCCCCACCAAAGGTATTGAAGATGGTTGGATGGGTTTAGATATTGGCCCGGATACAGTAGCCGCTTTTAGCAAAATTATTGAAGGCTCAAAAACCATATTATGGAATGGCCCGGTAGGTGTTTTTGAAATGGAGTCGTTCGAAAAAGGAACCAGAGCCATAGCCGATGCTGTGGTAAAAGCAACAGAAAATGGCGCTTTCTCCTTGATAGGTGGTGGCGACTCGGCCGCGGCTGTGGCCAAGTTCAATTTAACTCATGATGTGAGTTATGTTTCAACCGGCGGCGGTGCCTTGCTGGAGTATATGGAAGGCAAAGAATTGCCTGGTGTAAAAGCAATAAACGAATAGGCTGTAACAGCGTTAAAGGGGGCAGACTTAAGGTTTGCCTCCTTTACTATTAGTAGCAAACTACTTGGTCTTCAAGTTCTTAATTACTATTGAGTTTGAGCTATTGCGGCCCGCTTTATAATAATTAAACAAACTCCGCTTTTTGGTGTTAGGTAATTTAAAATGCCCGTTTCATTTATAAATTTTTGAACCTTTATGATTAATAATAACTCATATAAGTTTTTAGAGGGCGGGGGTGAGATGGGTAAGTTAATACGATCAATCGATTGGGCTGGAACGCCCATTGGGCCGGTTGATACCTGGCCCAGTTCTTTAAAAATAGCCACCGGAATAATATTATCAACACCTTTCCCTATGTATATTGCCTGGGGGAAAGAATATATTCAGCTTTACAATGATGGATACCGGCCTATATTGGGTTCTACCAAACATCCGCAAGCCATGGGTATCAGCACCAGCGAAACATTTGCTGAGATATGGCATATTATAGAGCCAATGTTTGACGGTGTTATGGATGGCAACGCTGTTGGTTTTCCAAATTTTATGCTTCCGCTTGATAGAAACGGTTACGTAGAAGAATGTTATTTTGATTTTTCCTATAGTCCCATCCGGGATGAGAATGGCACAATCGGTGGTGTATTGGTTACGGTAATTGAAACAACCGAGCATTTAAAAAACTTGAAAAACTTAGAACAGAGTAAAGAAGAGTTGCAATTGCAAACCAAGGCCCTGTCTGAAAGTGAGTTTAGGTTTAGGGCCATGATAGAACAGTCACCTGTTCCGATGTTGGTAACCAAAGGCGTCGATATGGTATTTGAAATTATTAACCCTCCCATGCTTGAACTAATGGACAGGGATATTTCTGTTATTAACAAGCCCTGGTATGATGCGCTGCCCGAACTTAAGGGCCAACCCATAATTGACAGGCTTTATGATACTTTTAATACGGGCGAAGAATGGACAGGATTCGAACAACCTATTGTACTTAACAAAGGAGGGAACGAAACTAAGGGGTACTTTAATATAACATACAAACCGCTGCTCGAAAACGATCAGATAATAGGTGTGCTCCAATCGGCCATTGATGTAACAGAACAAGTTGTAGCCCGGCAACAATTAAAAGATAGTGAGGAAAATTTTAGGCTATTGGCCGATAATATTTCACAGCTGGCCTGGATGACCGATGAAAGCGGGTATATTTTCTGGTACAACAAACGATGGTATGACTATACAGGCACTACATTTGAAACCATGAAAGGCTGGGGTTGGCAAGAGGTGCATCACCCTGACCATGTTGAAAGAGTAGTTGAAAAATTTAGCAGATACACCCAAACCGGCGAGATATGGGAAGACACTTTCCCAATCAGAAGTAAAGAAGGTGAATATAGATGGTTTTTATCCAGAGCAGTACCTTTAAAAGATGAAACAGGTAAGGTTACACGTTGGTTTGGCACAAATACAGATATCACCGAACATCGCAATTTAGAACAGCAAAAAGATGAGTTTATAAGTATAGCCAGCCATGAATTAAAAACCCCGTTAACAAGCCTGAAGGCGTTTATGCAAATCATGCACCAAAATGATAATCCGGCTAACGCGCTTAAGCTTTTTGCATCGAGCAGCTTAAAGCAATTAAATCGTTTGGAAAAACTTGTTGCGGATTTGCTGGATGTGTCAAAAATTTCGAGTGGTAAGCTTATGTATAATATGAGTTGTTTTGACCTTGCCGATCTTATAACTGATACTGTCGAAAATATCCAGGTTACCGTTCCTAAACATGTTTTTAAAATTAAAAATAATCCATCCGCTATAATTGAAGCCGATTATGAACGTTTAGAGCAAGTACTTGTGAATTATCTCAATAATGCCGTTAAATATGCTCCTGATAGTGATATAGTAATTATTAACGCTGAATTACAACCCGGATATATAGTAGTTTCAATTCAGGACTTCGGGATTGGCATAGAACAAAAGCATTTAAACAATTTATTTGACCGCTTTTTCAGGGTTGATAGTACGGCTATGAAATACGACGGTTTAGGCTTAGGCCTATACGTAGCGTCGGAAATTGTAAATAGGCACCATGGACGTGTTTGGATTGAAAGTGAATATGGGCAAGGCTCTACTTTTTACTTTAAATTACCCTTAAAAAGTACAGCGTAAAACAATACGCATTATTATACTATTTTAAATTGCGCTTTCAATGCAACTTAAAACATCTTGATGTTATCGTTTTTTTATGCTTTAATTTTATTTAATTGGCAATATATTTTAATATTAATTAAAAATATAATAACATACAAGTTACTTTATTTTATTTTGTATAGTATTATATATTTTTATTATCTTCATAGCCGATATGAATAAAAGCCTACTCCAAAAGTTCTTCTTATCATTTCTAATTTTATTTTGCGGGCATACGGCCTTCGGGCAATTTATAGCCCGGGATGTAATAGGTGCCGCGGCTGAATCTTTTACTATTACCGACCTGAGTATAACCTATGTGTTGGGCGAAACCGTAGGAGACCTGTTGGGTAATCCCGATGCTAACAAGTATTTAACAGTTGGCTTTGCCCAGCCCGATGCTGAGGTTCAGGAAGTACTGAATATGGATATTTCCAAATCCATTATTGTATACCCTAACCCTACAACCGGTGGCATTGTAAAGCTCGCTTTCAACCACGTTCCGGATGGAATTTATACCATTGATGTGATTGACCCCACCGGGCGCATATTGCAAACACAAACAATTACCTATTCAAGCGATAATTTATTTTATTTACCACTAGATGTTTCCCAGCTTAAGGGAGGCATCTATTTTATTAAAGTGGTTAATCAATTAAACTTCCAGGGCCAGGTTAAACTTATTAAGATTTAGTTTTCAATCATTATATATGAAAAAAACATTACTCGTCCTGCTTATATCGGTATTTGCATTTTGCACTACTGTAATGGCACAATCACAGGCATTTAAATACCAGGCTGTTGCCCGGGGCTCAAATGGTGCCTTGTTGGTAAAAAAACAACTTAACTTAAGGATATCTATCAGAAGCGGAACACCTACGGGTACTGTTGAATATCAGGAAACACAAAGCCTTACCACAGACGCGTACGGTTTATTTTCGTTAGAAGTTGGTAACGGAACGGCTACTGTAGGTACTTTTAGCGCAGTCAACTGGGCTAGTTCACAAAAATATATACAAACCGAGGTTGATTTTGGCAATGGGTTTATTCTATTGGGCACCTCTAAATTATTAAGCGTCCCTTATGCTTTATACTCTTTTAATCCGGGTGGGCCAAAAGGGCCAACTGGTGCTACCGGGCCTCAGGGGCCGGCCGGACTTAATGGGATCAATGGCGCAACTGGAACAAACGGGACTAATGGCATAACAGGTGCTACGGGTGCTACAGGAACAAACGGCGTAACGGGGGCTCAAGGTATAACGGGGGCTCAAGGCATAACTGGAGCGCAAGGTATAACGGGGGCTCAAGGCATAACTGGTGCTCAAGGAATAACAGGGGCTCAAGGCATAACGGGTGCTCAAGGCATAACGGGTGCTCAAGGCATAACGGGTGCTCAAGGAATAACTGGTGCTCAAGGCATAACGGGTGCTCAAGGTATAACGGGAGCTCAAGGCATAACGGGTGCTCAAGGCATAA
>JANXTT010000096.1 GCA_025352225.1 Mucilaginibacter sp.
GGGCTACCCGGAAGGAACAATTGATTGCGGAAGGTTGCAAGCGGCTGATCGCCAATGCCGTCAATGCCTACAATCTTTTGCTGTTATCGGAAAAATTGGCGTTGACCCGTTCTGAAGAAGAAAAGCAAACCTTGTTAAAAAAAATCAGTAGCACATCTACCCAAAGCTGGGCACATATAAACCTGGTCGGCGAATACGACTTCTCGGACGGAAAAGATTATAAAACATTTGATTTGAACCAGCTGATGGATTTGATCCTAAAGCGTGAGAATTGAATATACCGGGGAAAGGGCAAGGAATTTTTCTACAGCGAAGTCGTGACCGATTTTGTACTTTTCTTTAATTTACCCCGATATAATAACACAAGCTATACCTGGGCAAGCCCAGGTTATTTTATTAGTTTAAACAGCTTACCTGTTTTTATGTCTGTCGGCAATAAATATTCAACTATAATATCTGCGTTTGACCCTACATTTACCAGTTCTATTACCTTTGGCTATGATAATACAGCACCGGGTACGTACCGGATGAGTATTTTTGCGCTTTCGTTACCCGGCATTGATGCTAAACAAACAGGATCAACATCTACGCTATATACCCACGTAACTAAAGAAAGTATACATGTTTTAAACGCAACAAACAATACCGCGGCCGGGATTGTAGCCGGAACTTTTGATGGGTACGTAACTAATATTAATAGTGCAACTAAAGATTCCATAAAGGTTTCGGGTTCATTCAATATAGCTCAATAAATTTATAGCAATGATTTATTGACAGTTTTATATCACTTGTTTTTTTTAAATAATAAAAATTATGCTATATTATTGATAAACTTTTATCTTTAGGCCATTATATATAGCATAATAATGAAAAGATCGCGTTCTGCCCTGTCCATATTATCGGGTACACTATTAATAGTTTTAGGATTATTTACATTTTCTTCTTGTGAGAAAATGCCGGGCCATTTAATAAACCCGGTTACTTCTACAGGGAGTACTGGCAATAAGGGTACAACAGGCTCTACTGGCAGCACGGGTACAACTGGCTCTACTGGCAGCACGGGTACAACTGGTTCTACAGGCAGCACCGGTACAACTGGCTCTACAGGCAGCACCGGTACAACTGGTTCTACTGGCAGCACCGGTATAACTGGTTTTACTGGAAGTACAAACGGAATAGGCCCGATACCTGTGGGAGCCGCGAATACTATTATTTTTCAAGTTAATGGAGGTCAAACCATTACCTGGAAACCACCCACTTACACTGTGGGCTTTGCATCAGGCTTAGGGTTAACAAATATATCTGGAATAAATGCAGCGGGTGATGTATTTACTTTCGGATTATTTTCGGCAGCTGCGGGTATAAATGATGTATCATCTTCAATGATAACTTCTCCCTCCTTGAATTTATCTGATCAAGGTGGAGAGAAGATGAATATAACTACATATACGGTATCCGGGCTAACTGGCACGCTCAAAGGCACTTTTGATGGCTTTATGTCAGATAAGAGCCAGAATCCGGCGGTTCCGGTACGGGTTTCTGGTTCTTTTAATATAACTCAATAAAAAAGTGGAGGCGGAAAAATTTCCGCCTCCACTTTTTAGTTGAAAATATTGTTACTTATTAAAAAATCCAATTATTAAATTGGCCAGCTCAATACCGATACGCTCTTGCGCCTCGTTAGTAGCAGCACCAATATGCGGTGTTAATGATATTTTAGGGTGTTTCATTATCTCTTCGCGTGGGGTTGGTTCGTTATCAAAAACATCCAGGCCAGCAAAAGCTACTTTACCGCTATTTAACGCTTCAATTAAAGCCAACTCGTCAATAGTACCACCACGTGAACAATTAACCAAACCAACGCCTTTTTTAACCTGAGCAAGCTCTTCGGCACCTAAAACTGGTTTGTCTGTAAAAGGTACATGTAAACTAATAAAGTCGCTGTTGGCAATAACTTCTTCTTTTGTGGCAACTTTTACGGGAGCCTTAATTTCAATACCTCCACCCAAAATTAAATCTACTTCGGGGTTAAAGGGGAAAAGATCATAAGCCAGTACATCCATACCCAACCCAATAGCCACTTTAGCTACCTCGCGCCCGATACGGCCGAAGCCTAATATACCGATAGTTTTTCCACGTAGCTCAATACCCTTGGCATAAGCCTTTTTCAGGTCGTTAAATTTTGTATTGCCATCAAGGGGCATTTTACGGTTACTATCCTGTAAAAAACGAACCCCGGTAAATAAATGCCCGAAAACAAGTTCGGCAACTGATAAAGAAGAAGATGCCGGTGTATTAAATACTGCTACGCATTTTTCTTTGGCATGGTCAACATCAATGTTATCAACACCTACTCCACCCCTGCCTATCAATTTAAGATTAGGGCATGCATCTATCAATGCTTTTCGCACTTTAGTTGCGCTGCGAACTGTGATAGCATCGTAGTTGTTAAGTTTAGCAGGAAGTTCATCCTGTGGGATATTTACGGTATCAACATAAAAACCAGCCGCCTCTAACAAAGCTTTTCCAGCCGGGTCTATACCATCATTAGCTAATATTTTGATCATTATTTTTGTATTTAGTTATAGGGTTATTAATTATTTAGTTGTTAAACGCTTCCTATTATTTAGCGCGCAAAACCAATTTAATTAATTAACTATTTATTTTTCTCAGCAAACTCTTGCATTGCCTCAATTAACACATGCACACTGGTAATAGGCAAAGCATTGTAAATTGACGCTCTAAAACCACCTGCACTACGGTGCCCTTTTATACCAACTATATCTTTTGATTCACATAGTTTTAAAAAGGGCTTTTCGTGCTCCGGATTTTCAGTTACAAAGCATACATTCATATTTGAACGATCTTCTACAACAGACACACCTTTAAATAATGGGTTACGATCAACCTCTGCGTATAAAGCTTTTGCTTTTGCAATGTTTTCTTTTTCAATAGCCTCCACACCACCTTTGGCTTTTAACCAGCGTAAGGTTAGCATTGAAACGTAGATAGCAAAAACAGGCGGTGTATTGTACATTGAACCACCTTCAATCTGAGTTTGGTAGTTAAACATCGCAGGTATTTTGCGGTCTGCCTTACCTAATATCTCATCTTTTATAATTACTAAAGTTGTACCGGCAGGGCCCATATTTTTTTGCGCGCCTGCGTATATTATGCCAAAATCAGCAACATTTATCTTACGGCTAAAAATATCAGACGACATGTCGCAAACTATGGGTACAGGAGATACCGGAAAAGTATGTAACTGCGTGCCATAAATGGTATTGTTAGATGTAAGGTGTAAATAAGCAGCATCAGCTGGTACTTCAAAATCCTTAGGGATGTATTTAAAATTGGCTTCTTTAGCTGTGGCAATAACTTGTACATCGCCAAAGTATTTAGCTTCTTTGAGTGCTTTATTGGCCCAAACACCACTTTCTACATAAGCTGCCTTTCCGCCGGACGGCAACAAGTTATAAGGAACCATCGCGAATTGTGTACTTGCCCCTCCCTGTAAGAATAATACTGAATAACCTTCCGGAACATTGAACAACTCTTTTACCAGCCGAACTGCTTCTTCTAAAACCGCTTCAAACTCTGTTGACCGATGCGATATTTCAAGAATAGATAAACCAATACCATTCAAATCAATAACAGCCTGAGATGCTTGTTTTAATACTTCGTGTGGCAAAATGCCCGGTCCGGCACCAAAATTATGTTTCATATTTATATAATTATTATGCTATAGCCTTATAATTTTTGATTGTGAGATATGCTTAGCTACAGACTTTTTGTATATTTATTATTAAATCATTTTGCTTCTTATAAAAAGAATAATTTTAAAGCCCCGAAGTTAAATAATTTGGAATTGTATTACAGCCTATTTTTGAATTTTTATAAGGTTTAATACAGATAATGACCAAACTTTAACTTAACGCTTTTTCAAGGTGTTTAAGTTTGGATATTGCAGAACCTGGACTGCTTGCAGAAAATACGGCATTACCGGCAACCAACACATTTGCACCGGCGTTAATTAACAACGCTGCGTTATTTTGATCTACACCTCCGTCAATTTCGATGTAAAGGTTTGGGTTACGTAACTCACTTAATGTTTTAAGATTTTTTATTTTTTTATAGGTATTGCTAATAAACTTTTGCGCTCCAAAACCCGGATTTACAGACATTATTAAAACCAAATCAACTTCCTCTATAATGTCTTCAAGTAGCGCAACCGGGGTATGCGGATTTATCGCTACTCCTGCCTTACAACCTAATTCCTTAATTTTTTGTATTGTTCTGTTTAAGTGCGTACATGCCTCCAGATGAACGGTAATTATTGCCGCGCCAGCGTTTTTAAAATCTTCAAGATATCTATCCGGATCTATTATCATCAAATGTACATCCAGTGGTTTTTGAGCGAGTTGTTTTATAGATTTTATTACCGCAAAGCCAAATGAAATATTTGGAACAAATACACCATCCATTACATCAACGTGCATCCAGTCAGCTTCACTTTGGTTAAGCATCTCTATATCTTTTTGCAAATTGGCAAAATTAGCAGTTAAAATTGACGGGGAAAGCAAATGATCCATTTGGCAAATATACATATTGTATAAACATGCTCAATTATAAAATAGCTTTTGGCGGAAGTTTCAATCACAATTTTGTAACAGGTCGTAATACTTTTTCATTAAGACCATATCGTAATCAACCAATGATTTATAAGCTTCAGCAACTAATTCTGTCAAAATTGATGCGCCCAACTGCCCTGCTTGGTCAGGTATGTCTTCATAGTACTTAATAAGTTCTTTAACCCTGATTATTTCATAGAGCAAATTCTTAATGACATGGGTTTGAGCATTATTATTTATATCATTTTCTGATGAATGATTTAAAGATATTAATGAGTCTTTTGGTGTTTGTATCATTCTACCATATAAATCGGGTCAGCGTACAATTGTCAGTTAATCTATAAAATACAATACAATCGTTGCTATATTGTTTTACATTTTGAAAAGAAATATTTTTAAATATTGAGTACTATAGAAAATTAAAGTTTTTAGATCGAGCAAGTCCATAAAAAAACCCTCAAAAAATGAGGGTTCTCTTTATTCAATCAGTTATATTAATTCCCTGCTGGGGTTGGTGCATCTGGCCTTGCTGGTTTTGGCAATAATGCTTTTCTTGAAAGCTTTAATTTACCTTGTTTATCAACATCCAAAAGTTTAACTCTCACCTCGTCTCCAATTTCAAAAATGCCATCCATTGTTTCAATACGTTTATGATCTATTTCTGATATGTGCAATAGGCCATCTTTACCAGGCATAATTTCTACAAAAGCACCAAACGGCATAATAGAGCGAACTTTACCTTCGTAAATTTCTCCCACCTCTGGTTTAGCTACGATCTGTCTGATCCGTGTTACTGCTTTATCAATTGATTCTTTGTTATCACCAAATATTTGGATGATACCTTGGTTATCTTTTTCTTCTATTGAGATGGTAGCACCCGATTCGCGTTGCATCTCCTGGATGATCTTTCCGCCTGGCCCGATAATAGCTCCAATAAATTCTTTATCAATACGCATAGAAACTATTCGCGGCGCATGCGATTTCAGATCCTCACGTGGCTGCTCAATAGTTTTCTTCATTTCGTTTAAGATATGAAGACGGCCATCTTTAGCCTGATCCAAAGCTTTGCTTAATACTTCGTATGATAAACCGTTGATTTTTAGATCCATCTGGCATGCAACAATACCTTTTTCAGTACCTGTAACCTTAAAATCCATATCACCCAAATGATCTTCATCACCTAGAATATCCGATAGGATGGCATATTTTGTACCTTCCGGATTGGTTATTAGTCCCATTGCTATACCAGAAACCGGTGCTGTAATTTTGATACCGGCATCCATTAATGCTAATGTACCGGCACAAACTGTAGCCATTGACGACGATCCGTTTGATTCTAATATATCAGAAACTACGCGGATAGTGTAAGGGTTTGCATCATCACCAGGCAGTACACGTTTTAAAGAGCGCATAGCCAGGTTACCATGCCCTATTTCGCGGCGGCCGGCTCCTCTGTTCGGACGAACTTCGCCGGTTGAGAAACCAGGGAAATTATAGTGTAATAAGAATTTTTGGTATCCGTTAACAAACGCGCCATCAATCATTTGCTCGTCATCCTTAGCACCTAGGGTAACCGTAGTTAATGCTTGTGTTTCGCCACGTGTAAACACAGCCGAACCATGGGCTGCAGGTAAATAACCTACTTCGCTCCAAATTGGGCGTATTTGTGTAGTAGCACGGCCATCCAAACGTTTGCCTTCGTCAAGCACAAGGTTACGCACGGCATCATACTGCACATCATGGAAATATTTTTTAGCTAAAAACTTAGTGATATCATCAGCACCTTCACCTAAGTTGGCAATAACTTCTTTCTGCAATATTTTGAACGCGCTTGAGCGGTCGTCTTTAGCTGACGCTGAAGCGGCTATAGCATATACTTTATCATAGGTATCAGTAAATATCTGTTTCTTTAATTCTTCGTTGCTATGTTCATGGCTATAAGTACGTTTAACTTTTGATTTTGCAACTTCGGCTGCCAATTCAACTTGTGCCTGTACTTGTATTTTAATAGCCTCGTGAGCAAATTTTATGGCTTCAACCAATTCGACTTCCTGAATTTCATTAGATTCACCTTCAACCATATTAATGTCACTTGCAGAACCAGCAACTATAAACTCTAAAGTTGCACGTTCCAGATCACTAACGGTTGGGTTAATAACCAATTTACCATCAATTTTTGCAACCCGAACCTCGGAGATAGGGCCATTGAAAGGAATATCAGAAACAGCAATAGCTGCCGATGCCGCTAAACCGGCAAGGCAATCGGGCATAATATTTTTATCGGCAGAGATCAACGAGATCATTACCTGTACATCAGCATGATAATCTTCTGGAAATAATGGACGCAAAGCCCTGTCAACCAAACGAGAGATTAATACCTCATAGTCTGACAAACGTGCCTCACGGCGTAAAAAACCACCTGGTATACGGCCTGTAGCGGCGTATTTTTCCTGATAGTCAACAGATAATGGTAAAAAATCTACACCTTCTTTAGCTTCGGGTGTTGAAACAACAGTGGCCAATAACATGGTATCACCCATTTTTACTACCACAGAACCATCAGCTTGTTTGGCTAATTTACCTGTTTCGATTTCAATGGTACGACCATCGCCCAGATCAAAAACTTTTTTAATTGCGTTATAACTCATCTTTTTAAATTTGCAGCACACTTTTCATCTTTTGAGTGTACCAGTTGTTTATATAGTGTATATTATTTATATCAAAAGTAAAAAAGCCACCTGCAATAGAGATGGCTTTTTATTGAAATGCTAAAATATTTACTTGATAATATCGCGTAAAGCTAAAGCTTTAATAATGGCACGATACCTTGAAATATCTTTTTTGTACAGGTAAGCCAATAAAGCACGGCGTTTACCTACCATTTTTTGCAGTGACAATTGAGTTGAAAAATCTTTTTTATTTTTCTTTAAATGCCCGGTTAAGTGTGCTATCCGTGTTGTGAATAACGCTACTTGCCCTTCTGCTGATCCGGTATCGGTTCCACCTTTACCATGCGTTGCGAAAAGCTCTATTTTCGCTTCTTTACTTAAATACATTACCTGAATAATATTAAAGTGTGAATAAATTAGTTAATAAAGTGCAAAGGTAATCCTAATTTTGAACTTATGCAATATTTAAGCAACCCATATTTTTTACTCTCTTATTTCATGTTATCTTTGCTAAATGGATAACCTTGTATATAAAAGCTTTGAAACAGAATTGCGTGTGCGGCCTGATGATATTGACATGTTTCAGCATGTACATAACAGCAAGTACCTTGATTATATACTAGCCGCGCGATACGACCAAATGGAGCATTGCTATGGCATGTCGATGGAGCAATTTATGGCCCGGGGATATGGGTGGGTGGTTAAAACCGCGCATATCAATTATAAACGCCCGCTAACATTAGGTGTATACTTTATTGTAAAAACAAGCATTGTTGATATCGACGATAAAGGGTGCAGGGTAAAATTTGTGTTAACTAACAAAGCTACCAACAAAATAAGCTGTGATGGCTGGTTCGATTTTGTGATGATAGACCTTAAAACCGGCAGAGGTGTTGAGATACCAGATGATATAGTTGAACATTATACCATATTACACGATTAACCAATATAACGCAGCAACTATATAACAAAAAAG
>JANXTT010000013.1 GCA_025352225.1 Mucilaginibacter sp.
CACCACCCATAGTTTCGATACCTAACGAAAGCGGGGTAACATCTAACAACAATACATCCTTCACATCGCCCGATAATACACCACCTTGGATGGCAGCACCAATCGCAACAACTTCGTCAGGGTTAACACCTTTTGATGGTGCTTTGCCAAAGAATTTTTGTACAGCATCCTGAATAGCAGGGATACGGGTTGAACCACCAACAAGTATGATCTCGTCAATATCAGCAGCACTTAAGCCCGCATTTTTCAATGCTGATTTACAAGGTTCAATAGTACGTTTGATAAGGCTATCTGCCAGTTGCTCAAATTTAGCGCGGGTTAAAGTTTTAACCAAGTGCTTTGGCATACCATCAACCGCTGTAATATATGGCAAGTTAATTTCGGTAGTTGCAGTGCTTGATAATTCAACTTTAGCTTTTTCAGCAGCTTCTTTTAAACGTTGTAATGACATTGGGTCGCGACGTAAGTCAAAACCTTCGTCAGATTTAAATTCGTCTGCCATCCAGTCAATAATAACCTGGTCAAAATCGTCACCACCAAGGTGTGTATCACCATCGGTTGATTTTACTTCGAACACACCATCGCCTAATTCCAATACAGAAACATCGTGTGTACCGCCACCGCAGTCAAACACAACAATTTTCATGTCCTTATGGGCTTTATCCAAACCGTAAGCAAGGGCGGCGGCAGTAGGCTCGTTTATTATACGACGAACGTTTAATCCGGCAATTTCACCGGCTTCTTTAGTTGCCTGACGTTGCGCATCGTTAAAATAAGCAGGTACTGTAATAACAGCGTCTGTAACTTCGTGACCTAAAAAATCTTCAGCAGTTTTCTTCATTTTTTGAAGAATCATGGCAGAAATTTCCTGAGGAGTATATTTACGGTCGTCAATTTCAACACGAGGTGTATTATTGTCGCCTTTAACTACTTTATAAGGCATGCGGGCAGCTTCCTTAGTAACTTCGTTAAATTGGTTACCCATAAAACGTTTGATCGAAGAGATCGTTTTTGTAGGGTTGGTAATAGCTTGACGCTTTGCAGGATCACCTACTTTGCGTTCTCCGTTGTCAACAAATGCAACAACTGATGGTGTAGTACGTTTGCCTTCGCTGTTAGCAATAACAACAGGCTCGTTACCTTCCATTACAGACACGCAGGAATTTGTAGTTCCTAAGTCGATTCCAATGATTTTAGACATATGATTGATTTTACTATATTGAATACTTTATTTACTAAAGCTTATTTAACAAGGGTTGTGCCAATTGAGCAATGGCAGTTAGATACTAATCAGAATACCCTAAATTCCGTCAGTTTGGAATAAGTGTGGTGACAGGTTGGCAGAAATTGAGAATAAAGCCAACCTGATCTGGCCCACCATTTTCAAATGAGTAATTGGTTTATTTTTTTAATGGTATTTGTTGGATCAACCATTTCGAAAGATCATCTGCCGCTTTATCATTGTCATATCCTGCAGGTAAGTGGCCATTAGTATATTCGTTATATAACCATGGGTCGCCAACTGCAAATACTGTTCCTTTACCATACTTTACTTTGGCCATAAGAACCGCGCCGTTTTTAACATATGCAGGTTTTGCATTGCCGCTTAAGGTAATTGACGACATGTCCTTGAGGTATACTTTTTTAGCAGTTTTAAATATAGGGTCATTATCGGGTATCATTAATGTTCCTGATGGCAGAAAATCCTTGATTACATGGTTTTGGATATCGTCATTAAAATGAAGGCCAAAAACCGCAGCTAGTTTATTGGTATGTGGTAACTCCACATTAGCGCTATCATTAGCCATTATTACCAATACACCACCTGCTTTTACCCAGTTGGCAATGGCTTTAATATGTTGCGATTCAATATAATTGGGTTTTTCCGTCTCTTTTTTCGTATCCGGATCAACAATGATGTAAATATCGGTACCTTTTAAGTTTATAGCCGTGGGTGCTGCCTCCAGGCTTTTTAATTTAGCACCATTTTTAATAAATGCGTCGCCCCAGTTAGAATACCCGTTCAGGTCTTTTTCTTCCCAGATATAGTGGAATCGCTCCATTTGGCCCGCGGCATTTTTATGGCTCTCATGATTAAAAAAGTAATCTAGGGTAACTACAGGGGCCTGGGCCATAACAGTAGTTGTTAACGTACCTGCAATAATGAAAACTGACAAAAAGAATTTAAGATGTTTCATAGAATAATTGGTTAATTAAAATGGTATCAGCTATATAATTATTATTGGCCTAAACGCGCCATATAGTATAGCTAACTATGGTGCTAATAAGATAAAAAAATATTAAAAGCGCAACATGTACAATCCTGATTTGAAAGATCAGTAGCTGGGCAGATTTTTGCAACAAATCATCAAAAAGTATCTCTTTTATAATATTTTGATCCCGAATTATACGTTATAGCTAACCAGATCAAAAACTTTTTATATTTGTCCCATTCAAGATAAAATACTTTAAATTTTATCTCGTTTATTAAACTAAACTTATACCGGTGCCCGATAGTATTGTTATCATCCCAACTTATAATGAAAAAGAAAATATTGAACGCATTTTAAATAAAGTGTTTTCTTTGGAGCATGATTTTCATGTCCTCATTATTGATGATGGTTCTCCTGATGGCACAGCCAAAATTGTAAAACGCATACAAATTGATTACCCTGAACGTTTGTTTATTGAAGAACGTAGTGGGAAACAAGGTTTAGGCACAGCTTACATTCACGGTTTTAAATGGGCCATTAAACACCACTACGATTATATTTTTGAAATGGATGCGGATTTTTCGCATAACCCTGATGATTTGATCCGTTTGCGCCAGGCATGTGTGGATGGAGCAGACTTATCAATCGGCTCGCGATATATAAGAGGTGTGAATGTGGTTAACTGGCCAATGAGCCGGGTATTAATGAGTTATTTTGCGTCGGTTTACGTTCGTTTTGTAACCGGTATAGATATACAAGATTCTACCGCGGGATTTAAATGTTTTAAACGTAAAGTATTAGAAACTATTGAACTCGATAAAATCAAATTTGTAGGCTATGCGTTCCAGATAGAAATGAAGTATACAGCTATAAAACATGGCTTTAAAGTAGTTGAAATCCCTATCATTTTTACCGACCGTACAGTGGGTACTTCCAAAATGTCAACGGGTATTTTTCGTGAAGCATTTTTTGGTGTGATACATATGAAGATTAACAGTGTGTTCAGAAAATATCCAGAGGGGTGAGATTTGATTTAAAATGTTAGGCGCTCTTAAATATCATTTGATATATCAATAAGGGTATTCAACTTTGGCGAAGTTTATGATTTTCGCTGTCTAACTTTCACCTTTAAGCTTTCAGCTTTGATAAATAAATGCTAATTTCGTTGGTAATGAACGAAAATCTAGACCCCAATCCCGAAAATCTATCGGCTACCGAACGTGACATTGAAAAAGTTTTACGCCCGCAGGTTTTTGAAGATTTTACGGGCCAGCATAAAATATTAGCCAACCTTAAAATATTTGTACAGGCCGCCAGGCAACGTGGCGAAGCACTGGATCATGTGCTGCTGCATGGGCCTCCGGGATTAGGCAAAACCACATTATCGCATATTATTGCCAATGAAATGGGTGTAGGTATCAAAATCACATCTGGTCCGGTACTGGATAAGCCTGGCGATTTGGCAGGCTTACTCACCAATTTAGAAACCGGGGATATTTTGTTTATTGACGAGATACATAGGCTTAGTCCGCTTGTTGAGGAGTACCTATACTCGGCTATGGAAGATTTCAAGATTGATATTATGTTGGAAAGCGGGCCCAATGCCCGTTCGGTACAGATATCGCTAAACCCGTTTACCCTTGTGGGCGCTACTACACGGTCCGGCTTGTTAACCGCTCCGCTTCGCGCGCGTTTCGGTATCAACTCCCGGCTTGAGTATTACGATGCTAAACTACTTACTACCATTGTATTACGTTCAGCATCAATCCTAAAAACACCGATACGCGATGAAGCCGCTTACGAAATTGCTCGCCGAAGCCGGGGTACCCCACGTATTGCTAACGCTTTACTACGCCGTACCCGCGATTTTGCACAGGTTAAAGGTAACGGGCAGATTGATACTGAAATAGCCCGGTATGCACTAAATGCTTTAAATGTGGATGAACACGGCCTTGACGAAATGGACAACAAAATACTGGTAACCATTATAGATAAGTTTAAAGGCGGCCCAGTAGGTTTAAAAACGATTGCCACCGCTGTTGGCGAAGATGAAGGAACCATTGAAGAAGTTTATGAGCCCTTTTTAATTCAGGAAGGATTTTTAATGCGTACATCCCGAGGCCGCGAAGCCACTGATAATGCCTACAAGCATTTAGGCAGAATAAAATTAGGCGGAAACCCATCATTATTTTAGCTTCTGGGTCATTAAACGCTACAGTACCGTGTAACAACCGCAATCGACTATGGTCATTGATTTCCTACTCCAAATAATAGTGCTTTATGCGATTTAGCTGGTCATCTAACTCATAAACTAAGGGTGTACCGGTTGGTATCTCCAGATTAGTAACTTCTTCGTCAGATAGGTTATCAATATATTTGATCAGCGCTCGCAAGCTGTTGCCATGTGCTGAGATAATTACCTTTTGATCTTTGCGCATAGCTGGGATAATATGTTCATGCCAAAAGGGGAGCACTCGTTCCATTGTTTCGCTTAGGTTTTCGGTAAGGGGTAGTTCACGTTCGGTTAAATGTTGATAACGCAAATCGCGCCCCGGATAACGATCATCATCTTTAGTAATAGCTGGGGGATGTTCATTAGGGTCGCGCCGCCATTTCTGAACTTGTTCTTCGCCATATTTGGCTATAGTTTCGGCTTTATTCAAGCCTTGCAGGGCACCATAAAAACGTTCGTTTAACCGCCACGACTTGTTAACCGGAATCCATAAATGATCCAGATCTTCTAATACAATATGTAAGGTTTTGATGGCCCGTTTCAAAACTGAGGTAAAAGCGGCATCAAAATTATAACCATTTTTCTTTAATAGCTCACCGGCTTTTTTTGCCTGCAGATATCCCTCTTCTGATAGGTCAACATCTGTCCAGCCTGTGAAACGGTTTTCCTTGTTCCAGATACTTTCGCCATGGCGTATTAAAACCAATTTTTGCATATGCTAAACTAATATTTTAAGTGAAAGCTTTTTAGTTTGATAATGTTTTAAAAAACACATACTTTTAGTTGTACCAATTACATGTAAATTATTGTAATAAATAAACCAATTTACAAATAAACCAAATTCACTATGACTGAAACAACTACTGTGTCTATCAAAGACAACATTGCAAATCCCGCTCCGTTGGGGCTGTTTGCATTCGGAATGACAACCGTTTTGCTTAACCTGCACAACGCTGGTTTTTACGAAATGAATTCCATGATATTAGCCATGGGTATTTTTTACGGCGGCATAGCTCAGGTAATTGCCGGAATAATTGAATCGAAAAAGAACAATATTTTTGGTTTAACTGCTTTTACATCGTATGGCTTTTTCTGGCTCACCCTTGTTGGGCTAATTGTTATGCCTAAATTGGGTTGGATACCTAAAGCATCAACCGGTGGTATGGTGGCATTTTTAGTTATGTGGGGCATTTTTACCTTCTTACTATTTATAGGCACATTAAGGATTAACCGCGCGTTGCAGTTTGTTTTTGCATCGTTAACCGTATTGTTCTTTTTATTAGCCGCTGGCGATGCCACCGGGAACGAAAACATTACCCATATAGCAGGATATGAAGGCATAATTTGCGGTGCTTCGGCTATTTATACAGGTATTGCCAATGTATTAAACGAAGTTTATGGCAAGGTTGTGTTGCCAATTGGCCCAGTTGTTACGGCTTAACTGAAAGCTTAAACCCTAATGATATTTGCCCGCTGGTTTATGCCGCGGGCTTTTTTTGTTTTTGCCTTTTACATTCCTTTATCATAGGCCAGTGTCTATATTCTTTCAAATTAATCCTTAAGTTATATTTTTCGAGCATCCGAAAATAATCACAACAGAAAAAATGCAACAAAAAAAGCCACCCGTTATGGTGGCTCTCTTTAATTTGATTCTTATTTTTAGTATAGTGTAAACTCAACTCTACGGTTTTGTTGGCGGCCCGCGGCAGTTTTATTAGTCGCGATGGGTTGCGTCATACCATAACCCACTGCCTCAATACGAGATGCATTAGCACCCTTACTTACCAGATAAGTTTTAATAGCTTCTGCACGATCTTTTGACAACCTCATGTTTAAAGCCGCGGAACCCGAGTTATCAGTATGGCCAGCTAGTTTTAAACTAAAATTTTTGTTAACCAACAGCTCTGCAACTTTATCAAGGCTGGGTAGCGAGTGTTCGCGGATGGTAGCTTTACCCAAATCAAATTCTAAATTAGCTATAGCATCTTTAACCACTTTTTTATCTTCCTCTGTTACATATACCTTAACATTCTCAGCTTTAGGCAGTGGGCAACCAGAGCCATCCACTTTGGTGCCAGCAGGGGTATTTGGGCATTTATCAAACAAATCTGGTACACCATCTCCATCGCTATCTTGTGTAAGCTTAGTATTCAGAGCGGTAACATTGGCGTTTGTAGCGTTCAAATCTGAACGTAATTTTTCGTTCTCTGCTTTTTGGGCGTCTAATGCTGATCTTAACGCGGTATTTTGCATAGTATAATCATAATACATGCTTGATACAGGGTTGTACGAAGCTAATTGCGGTTTTTTCCTACTGCCAATTGCAAACTCGATGCCTGCATGCGCGTAGGAGAATCTATCATTCCTGGTATTGTTATGTAAAGCATATAGGTTGGTTGCATTAACAAAGTTAACATCATAACCTAGGTCAAAATTAATGCCGCGTGATATGTTTATTTTAGTACCTACACCAACAGGTATAAATAACTCTTGAAAGTTTTCATTGTTGCCCCGTGTTAACGTTGTGGTTTGGCCAGCTACGGTATACGATGGAGTATAGGTTATAGCTCCGGCACCTATTTTGGCATAAGGTTGTAAAAAACTTTTATGATATCGCCAATCAACATTAGCAAAGGTGTACACCAAACTGCCGCTTAGGGCCCAGTTAATCTTGGTATCAAATTGTTTGTATTTTACTCCGTTAGCATCAGCATAGGCGGCATCATACCCTTCCATTTTACCTACAAATAGGTTAGCCTGTATACCTAACGCCGGCAATATCTGCTCTTTAATAAAGCCACCAAACCCAAATTGTACTCTATGAGTAAGATAATTGGTTTTAATATTAAATAACGTGTAATCTGATAAAATGCCGGTCTCAAAGCCAACAGATAAGGTACGGAACGAGCCGGCTGGTGCAAATGGTTTTACAAAATTTTTATTTTGTGTAGTATCAGTTTGAGCGAATAGCTGGCTTCCTGCCATTAGCCCGGAAAGAAGGAGCAGCGTTTTTTGGAAATGTGGTTTCATAGTATTTGATCTTTGTTAAACATATTTGTTAATTCAATATGTTTGCCAATAATCAATAGTGATGCCATGAAGGGTAAACCAATCAATGGTGACTGGTGTTTAAACTGCCAAATCTACAATAACCTTATATCTGCTTGGTTTTTAACTAAATATGCGCGATTGTAATTATTAACTTAATTTTTTTCAATTGGAATAATAATTAAAATTAATTTATCTATTGTGTTAAAAATTATACACTTTAGTTAAAAATTAAAATTGTTATAGTTAATGCTATTTAAGCTTCGGGATGTACAAATACTTTGTAGTTAACATCGGCACCTCCAAACTTTAGCGTTGCAGCTACGGAGCAATATTTATTAATAGAAAGTTCTACAGCACGTTCTGCTTTGTCTTGGTCAACCGGGCCGTAAATATGGAACTCGAGCTCAATTTCTTTCCATAGTGATGGTTCTTTTCCTGCTTCGCGTTCACCTTTAACTATCATTTTGTAATCTTTTACTTCCTGCCGTTGCTTTTTCAGAATACTGATCACATCAATACCGCTGCACCCTCCCAACCCCATTAATAACAATTGCATTGGGCGTACGCCAAAGTTTTCGCCACCATTTGCCGGGTTACTATCCATCCGCACTGTGTGTCCGTCTACATCTTTTGCTTCAAAACCATAATCACCCTGGAGGCGAGATATTTCAATAGTATTCATAATATATATTTTATAGCCAAAGTTATATATTTTACAGGTATGTAAACTATTGAATGGTTAGCTAAATGTAAGATTTGCGGTTTTTTTAATGATGACAGCGTTTTCCGCCGGGCTGTAGCGGTCTTTTAATTGGGGCTACACTCCAAATTGAGATAAGTGATGATCAAGGTGTTTGTAGAACATATTGTTCCATTCAACTTTTGTTAATTTTCCAAAGGAATGCGAAACCTTATTGTCAAAACTCACTTCGCCCAGTTGTTGGGTTTTGTTAATGTAATTAATTAAACGATTTTTTTCAATCTCAAAAGCCCTTTCGTCCTGAATAATAAATGCAGGGGCAGTTTTTAAACTATGTTTGTATGGCGCATCATCCGTTACAACTTTTTTTACAAAAGCTTTTAATATTAATTTCATAAAAAAATTAGGCTTCGGATGTTTATCTTCATAAACCATTTCATAAGTTACATTACAATGCGCCAGCATTTGAGCTACATTCATTTTACCCCAGATGGCTTGAGTACCTGGTGTTAGCTGGTTAATTCTGTTAATTATGTTATCTGAAATAGCTTTGGTGAAAATGTTTGGTAATATCATTGATAAGGTTTTTAATATAATTGAACGATTAATAACTCATTTCATCAAGCTTTACTTTACCTTTAAAAGTTACAAAAACAAAGGTAGTATATCCCACCACAAGTGGTACGCCAATAGCCGCCACAACCAGCATAATGCCGAGTGTTTTTTGGGATGAGCAAGCGTTGTAAACCGTAAGGTTATTAGCTGCCGACTGTGTGGAAATCAGCATGTTGGGGTAAAGTTCCATGGCCACCAAAATCATTAACAGGCTTATGGTTACGGCCGATGATATAAAGGCGTACAGGTACTTGCGTTTTGTTATCTGCCGGGTAATATTGGCAATGGCCAGCACCATCATTACGGGTACAATAAATAGTTCGGGGTAACGGCGTATCACAATAGCCATATTGGGTAAATACAGTAACGTGTAAAATGAGGTGAGCAATATCATGATCACAAAAAATATGGTGGTATTTTTTACGATGATAGTAAGTTTGGTATATAAGCGGTTCTCGGTTTTCATTACCAGATATATAGCACCATGCATCATTAGCAATGCTACGGTAGTTACACCTGTGAGCAAGGCATAAGGGTTTAAAAACTCCAAAAAGCTACCCCGGAAAACATGATCAGGGCCAAGGTCAATGCCTTCGGTTACGTTACCCAATATTACTCCCAATAAAAAGGCTATTAACGTGCTGGATATGCAATAACTAATATCCCACATTTTACGCCACCATAACATGGGTTCCTTACTGCGGAACTCAATAGATATAGCTCTGAATATTACGCCCATTAAAAAAAGCATAAATGGCACATAAAAAGCAGATAACAGTGTGGCGTATACTTCGGGGAAACCTGCAAAAAGCGAGCCTCCGCCTATTACTATCCAAACTTCGTTGCCATCCCAAACGGGACCAATGGCATTAAGGGCTACTCGGCGGCTTTCTTCTTTGTTAAAAAATAAGTGAATAGCACCTGCGCCCAGGTCAAAGCCATCCAGTATAATATAGCCGGTAAATACGGCCCCCACCAATAAAAACCAGCAGGTTTGATAATCTATACCTAAAAATGTTGCCATAATTTAAGTGTTTATGCTAATGAATCTGCCATCTCAATATGCCGCGGACTATGGTCGAGGTTCTTCTCGTCAAACGGCCCGTGCTTTATTTTTTTATTAAGCAGGTAAATAAACAAAATAAACAGTACAAGGTATACCCATGTAAAAAGTAGCAGCGAGAATATAACATGCCCCGCAGTTATAGCTTGCGACAATGCTTTTGATGTACGCAGCAATCCATATACAACCCAGGGCTGCCTGCCAACTTCGGCACTGTACCAGCCTACCTGATTAGCCAGTTGTGGCAAAAGTACCGAGTACGAAAATATATGTAACAGCCATCGTTTATTAAATAGTTTCTTTTTCCACCATAAATAGCAGCTGTAAAAAGTTAAGGCTATTAAAAACATGCCAATGGCTATCATAAGGTGATAGGTTTGAAATACAAAGTTTATTGCACCCGGTCTATCTTCGGGTTTAAAGTTATTGAGCCCGGTGATGGGTGCTTTAAAGTCTCCTTTGGTTAAAAAGCTTAACCCACCAGGGATAAATAGGCCGTGGGTTTGCTGTTTTTTTTGATCAACATACCCTATCAGATACATGTCGCCTGCTTTGGTGCCATCATAATGGCCTTCTAATGCGGCTAGTTTAGCTGGTTGATACTTGGCAACCACATCTGCCGATTGGTGGCCTACAAATAACTGCGCAACTGCAGATAGTGCACCCACTATAAGCGCGATACGGAATGCTTTTCGCGAAAAATCTACATAGCGGTTACGGAGCAGGTAATATGCCGAAATACTCAATACCAAAAATGCCCCAGATAGAAATGAGCCGAGCCATACATGTGATATTCGAGATACTGACGACGGATTAAAAACCATTGCCCAAAAGTCGGTTATCTCGGCACGGGCATGTAAACCCTTACCTACAATATGATAGCCGGTAGGTGTTTGTTGCCACGAGTTTGCCACCACAATCCAAATTGCGGAGAACATAGAACCTAGTGTTACCATTACGGTTGAAAAAAAATGCACCGATGGGCGTACTTTGTTCCATCCAAACAGTAATACACCTAAAAAACCCGATTCGAGTGCAAAGGCAAAAATGCCTTCGGCTGCTAACGCGCTGCCAAAAACATCACCTACATATTTGGAATAGACCGCCCAGTTGGTGCCAAATTCAAACTCCATTACAATGCCTGTAGCCACACCTATACCAAATATAAGTGCAAATATCCTTACAAAAAACTTTGTCATTTGCTCATATATTTTCTGACCCGTTTTTAGGTACATGCCCTCCATTATAACCATAACCAAACCAAGCCCGATGCTTAGTGGGGGGTATATATAATGGAATGCTATGGTGAATGCAAATTGTATGCGGGCTAAAATTTCGACATCCATAAGCTGCTCGTTTTGGTAGTATAAAGCAAATGTCGTTAATGTGTAGAGTTTTATGGAATAAAACCTATAGCAAATGCCAATTTAGAAAAGATATGAATTGTAACCAGAATATTACTGTTTGAAGAAAATGTTTATATTAAAAAATCTTCCCTAGCCGGACTAAAAGCGTCAACCAGCATGCCCGGTTCAATACATACTACGCCATGTATAATATTTGGAGGTACGTAATAGCCGTCACCATCTTTAATCAGTTTTATTTGGTTGCCGATGGTCATTTCAAAGGCACCGCCACGCACATACGTTACTTGCGAATGCGGGTGCTGGTGCAAAGCGCCTACGGCTCCTTTGTCAAATATGGCTTTAACCAACATTATCTTATCATCATACCCAAATATCTGGCGTTTTATGCCATTACCCAGGTTTTCCCATTCAATTTCATCTTCAAACTGGAACAGGTTGCTCGTTGGGTTACTCATATTATTTAAGTTTGATGGAGTCTAACCTGGTTTTGATGCGCTTTAAGTCAGCTGGGTTTAGATCAGGTTTTGGCAAAGTATCGGGCAGCATTTTTTTTATGGAATCGCTTGCTGTTTTAATGATGTCGGTTTTTAAAAGTCCTTTAAGATCTCCTTTCGTGTCTTTTTTAGGCGTGGCTTTAGCTCCTTTTTTTATCGGATTAGATTTATGTTGTATCGGAATGATGGATTCTTTAGATACAGGGCGGTCTTTAGGTTTCCAGATAAAGCCTTTTAGTATTTTTTCCTCCGCTTTAAAAATGCCGGGCGCGCCGGTTTTATGCTCAGGTTTTCCATACCAAGTAGTACCAGAAGCTTCATTGTTTTTGAAATTTACCCGAATCCTGCTGCTGATGGATCGATCCATATTAGTGACATTTTTCAAACTATCGCGGATGTAATAAATAGTTTCGGCATTGCCATCCACAAAAACACGTTCAATTTTGCCATCTTTAAAAAAGCCACGAATTTTTTTACCCCCAACCTGATTAAAATGCGTGGAATCGCCTTTTTCAATATTTACTATAAATGCTGATGGATATAGCTCTATATTGTCTATTTTTTTATGCCTCATTTGTAAATTTACGGTATCGCTGGATAACTGAGAACCTTCAACCCATATCATAGGATGCCCATACATTCGGGCAGTAGAGTCGCTATAGCTATAAAATATAGAATCAGCTATGGCCTGTAAGTCTGATTTGTAAATTTTAGCCTTATGTGCTGCGCTTAATATTCTTATCCTTGAAGTATCACTCAATTCTATTTTATGATTCATGTATACAGAATCAATTTTGGTGATTTTTGTAACTAATTGATTTTTACCTGGTTTTTTTATTGATGTTGCCAACGGCTTAGCCTTGATTTTTGATGAATCTGTTACATTGGCTTTGTCTGCTATTTTAACAACCTTTGGTTTTGTATGCATAGTATCGCGTAAAATCATCTTTGCAAAAAAATCGCGATGCAAATAACTGGTATCTTCCGGCATGCGCGGAGGGGGGGCAATTACTATAAACTTGGGCTGTTTTGTATATATAATGGCGGATTTGACTTTTATAGAAGTATCAATTATACTGGCAATTCTGCGTAGTTCTTTCAGTTCTTTAAGGGCCTTATAGGTAAGTATTTGGGTTTCAATAGTGTCAGCTGTCATAAACAAAGAGTCTCGCTTAATTTTTAGCGAGTCAGGCTTTATAAGGGGGATAGCCGCCCGTTCTATTGGTTTGTTAATTTTAGATAGTGCTTTATTAGCTTTGTTGCCTTTTTTTTGCGACGCAGTTATTAATTTGCTTTTTATCGAATCTTTAAGTAAGGATGTATTTTTAATTGGTATTGTATTTTTAGGCGGATTATTGGCCAGCGTTTTTATCAATGAATTACCTCCCTTTTTTACCGAATCTACTTTACTGGTATCCCGTTCTTCAGTCACTAAAACTACATATGGAAGCTTAGTAACCAATGTACGTTCGTCGGCCTTAAAGTATTCTCCCAAGCCTCCTTTTATAGTGGTTTTCTGTTCAGTATCGTTAAATGTAACATGGTTAACCGCTTTTCCATAACCCTTTACCCGGTCGTAAAAAAGGCTGTCGCCTTTAAGTGTTTTGGTGCCCTGCGTGTAAAGATTCTTTTTTCCAAAAAATGCCTGTTCTGTTTTAGTATTATAGGTTCCATTCTCAGTATATAGATCGTCCTTATCCTGTTTGCCAAGAATATGCGTGGGCCCATAAAAATAAGAAACCTGTGTACCCGAATTATATCTTAAAGTATCCGTTTTTATTACGGCATCAGGTGTAATTAAAATTACGTTGTACCTGAAATATGAATCCTGAGAGGACGCAAAATAATAGCCATTTTTACTAGTCAGGGTATTCTCTTTATTTACTAATTTACCACCGCCTGTATAAGTTCCTATCCGGGTACCTGTGTTGTACACCAAATAATTGGTAGTTAAAACAGCATCCCTGTCAATCAGCCTTACATTATCGGTTAAAATGGCGGTTTTGGTATTGCCGTAATAGTTTAGCTTATCCGAAAATACATGGATTGTGTCTGCCTGGGTGATCAACACATGCCCAAATGCATCAAATGCATTAGCTTGTGGATAAAAGTAAGCACTATCCGAACTCAATATGGAATTATCCTGCTGGAATACCGCTTTATATAATATTAGGCGGTCAACCCCGTTCTTTTTTGTACCGTGGCTGGTATCAAAACGGATCACATGTATAATCGACTTCTTTTTTTGAGCCAAAACAGAACCCGCAATGAAGAGCAATAGTATGATAACTAAATATTTATTCACAGATGCAAAAATAGTTTTTTGGTTGGGGTAATTAAATTAAATAATTTTGATGAATGCTGCCATCACAACATTTTTTAAATTTTATTGAGCAAAATCAGCTTTTTACTAAGCAAGACACGATTCTTGTTGCAGTAAGCGGTGGCCGTGATTCAGTTTTGCTGGCATATTTATTAAAAGAAAACGACTTTAATTTTGGTATAGCACATTGTAATTTTAAGTTAAGGGGTAATGAATCTGATCAGGAACAACATTTTGTGTCTGATTTGGCTTTAAAACTTGGCGTGCGATTTTACACAACTGAGTTTAATACGGCAGAGCATGCCAGTCAAAAAGGTATTTCCATACAAATGGCTGCCCGTGAGTTGCGTTACCAATGGTTTGAACATACCCGGCATGAGTTGGCTTATACCTATATCGCAATTGCACATCATCAAAACGATTCGGTTGAAACTATATTGCTTAATTTAATCCGGGGTACAGGTATTGCAGGCATGCATGGTATTTTACCTAAAAATGGTTTAATTGTTAGGCCGCTGCTTTTTTTAACCCGGGACGAAATTGATATTATTGTAAATGAAGAAGGGTTACCATTTGTTGATGACAGCTCCAATGCTTCTACCAAATATGCACGAAATAAAATCAGGCTCGATGTTATACCACATCTCAAAGAGCTTAACCCCCGGCTTGAAGAAACATTCAATAAAAATATG
This sequence comes from Mucilaginibacter sp., assembly GCA_025352225.1. GTDB lineage: Bacteria > Bacteroidota > Bacteroidia > Sphingobacteriales > Sphingobacteriaceae > Mucilaginibacter. Next base: position 14,752 of record JANXTT010000013.1, read on the forward strand.
GAACGTTTCCGCGAATTGGAGACCCTACTTGAGCATCAGGTAAAAACATTGCAACAAACATTACTCATTCATCATGGCGATGATATACATATAGCCATTGATCACGTAAAATTACTGCATCCAAAAAAAATATTATTGTTTGGGTTGTTAAATAAATATGGATTTAATGCTACCTCAATTGATGATATTATCTATTCATTAGATAAGCACCCGGGCCGTGTGTTTAATTCGCCAGGGTTTATGTTGCTTTTGGACAGGGATAAATTAATATTAACCAAAAAGATCCACTCAAATAATGACTCCGTTTTAATTTATCAGGATGACCTTACCGTTAATTATGCAGACTTTAAGCTTACCCTGCTTCATGATGATATTCCGTTAGTAGTAAGGGATAATCCGATGGCACTTTCTGTTGATATTGAAAAACTGGTCTATCCGCTAACCCTTCGGAGCTGGCAGATGGGAGACTATTTTTACCCACTCGGTATGAAGGGCCGTAAAAAATTGAGCGACTTTTTTGTAAATGAAAAAATACCATTGAATCAAAAAACTAAGATACCAATATTAGTTAATGGGAATGCTGATGTGATATGGGTGGGGGGGTATCGGTCAGATGATCGGTATAAAGTAAGTGCATACACCAAAAAAGTTATTATCTTCGAACTGTACAAGTTAAATTTATGAGCGATAAACCCGTTTTTCTGGAAAAACAATATCTGGGCCGCGAATGGATACCCATTACCATACGCATGGTGCTAGCTATTTTTTGCTTTGCCATCTATTTTTTTACCGACGAACGGGAACGTAATAATGATTTGCTGCTGGTAGTTGGTTTTAGCATTTTAACTATATCGGTTATAATGGGGTTTCTGTTGCATTTCCGCACCAGGGTTCAAAACAAAAGCGTACTATTAGATGGACTATGGACAACCCGTTTAGTTAAAATAGACTTAAATAGTATTGTAAAAGTTCAAAAAGGGAGCTATAGCCGCTATTTATTTAATAACCCGGTGTATAACCTGCATAAAAAGGGAACCATACGCTTTTATACTTCAGGCAATCAGGCTATTCATTTAACAGATCGTGACGGTTTGGTTTATATCATTGGTTCACAATGTATTAATGATTTGGAAAGAGCTATTAAGGCAGAGATGAGTCTCAAATAATAAATTATTGATTTACCCTTAATTCTGAAATTCATTTTTACTTTTCTACAGCCGAAAAAATCTCTAATAAAATATCCCATTTATGGGTTTTATCCAGTTCCCAAATACGCACGTAGTTATACTCACTGGTTATATTTCCTTTTTTTATTGTGGCTGTACCGTAGCTATAAGCAAGGTCATTACTAGCTGCCCGGCCCGCGCTGGTTGTTTTTGAAGTAATGGTGATCCCTTCGTTACTAATAAATTTCATGATCTTATCTTTGCCAATAAGCGGGTCAAAGCCGGGGAAATAATAATGCGATTCAGGGCTTAAAAACTCTTTATATGTGCCAATGGTTGAAATAGTTAATGAATGATTGAAAATATCATCAGTTGCTAAAATTAATTTCTTACCACTAAACGGATCTTTACTTGGAGCCACGGCTTTACCCTCGGACTCTTTAAAATCAGTTATCTCTTCTTGGTCGGGTTCTGGGTGTTGTATACCCAGGTCCATAAATAGTTTTAATTTATTATCAGCGTTTATTCGCCAGATAGAAACATAATGGCCTGTAACTTTATCATCGTCGTTTTTACTGTTTTGATAAGTGTATGGCCCGGCAGTAAAGGCAAGGTCGCCGTTGGCAGATATACGTGCAAATTTAGGTTGCCAGCTTAATTGCCCAGGTTGTTTATCAATATTAGTATAAAAATCTTTAGCATTAACTGCATGTGGCTTAAACACAACAGCTTCATCATCTACTACCGATAAAAAACCTTCTTTAATGCCTTTTTTTGAAATTGTTTTATTAAAAGATTGTTCAGCATCAATTACGGTTTGGATTTGGGCAGTTTGTGCCAACAATATTCCTGACAGGCAGGTTAGTAAAATCGAGGTTGCAATTGTTTTCTTCATGGATAGTTATTAATGATCTGTATTTGCGATCGGATATTATGTTATAACGGAGTTGCCCTGTTTTTATGATAACTTAATTTTTTATGTACACTACAAGCAGGTGTTACTTTAGTTTTATTAAATTTTGCTCCAGGTTGTCTTATCCTTACTATCCTTAAGCTGGAAACCAATTTCTTCAAGACCTATTCTTATTTTATCTGATGTAGCGTAATCGCGGTTTACTTTAGCTTCACTGCGTAAATTAATAATAAAATCAATCACCTTTGGCAATTCGTCATTACCGGCTTGTTCATTTTTTAAGCCCAATATGTCGATTATAAATAACTGCATCAACTTTTTCAATAAGTCTAAATTATGGGTGTCAATTTTAATTTTACCATCGTGTACCGAATTAATTATTTTAGAAGCTTCAAAGAGTTCAGCTATTAATACCGGGCTGTTAAAATCATCATTCAAGGCATCATAGCAACGTTGTTGCAATATTGCAATTTGAACTTCTGATTGCTCAGATGCTTTTAATTCATCAAGTAGTGTAAAAGCATTCATCAATCGTTTAAACCCTTTTTCTGATGCTTCCATAGCATCGTTAGAAAAATCCAGCGTACTGCGGTAATGTGCCTGCATCATAAAAAAGCGTACCGTCATGGGGCTGTAACCCTTACTTAGCACAGGGTGATTACCCGAAAATAGCTCCCGCGGCAAAAAACTATTGCCCAACGATTTTGACATCTTTTGTCCGTTAACATTCAACATATTGGTATGCAACCAGTACGATGCCGGATTTTTACTGCAACAAGCTACATTTTGCGCAATTTCGTTGGTATGATGGGTGGGCATTAAATCAATACCGCCACCATGTATATCAAATTGCTCACCTAAGTATTTATTGCTCATGGCAGAGCATTCTAAATGCCATCCCGGGAAACCAATTCCCCATGGCGAGGGCCATTTCATCAGGTGTTCTGGTTTAGCTTTTATCCAGAGTGCAAAATCAAGTTTACCACGCTTTTCTTCCTGTCCCCCTAAATCACGGGTGTTATTAAGCAGGTCGTCCAGGTTGCGGCCATTCAGTATGCCATAATCCTGGGTTTGATTGTATTTTTCAACATCAAAATATACTGAGCCATCAACAACATAGGCGTAACCTTTGTCGAGTATGGCTTTAACCAATTCTATTTGCTCAATAATATGCCCGGTAGCGGTTGGCTCTATACTTGGTGGAAGGGCATTAAATTGATGCATAACATTATGGAAATCAACGGTGTATTGTTGTACAATTTCCATCGGTTCCAATTGCAGTAACTTAGCTTTTTTAGCTATTTTATCTTCGCCCTCGTCTGCATCACTTTCAAGGTGGCCGGCATCGGTAATGTTGCGAACATAACGAACCTTATATCCAATATGTGTTAGGTACCTGAAAATCATATCAAACGATATATAGGTACGGCAATTACCCAGGTGAACGTCGCTATAAACCGTTGGGCCGCAAACATACATACCCACATGTGGAGCGTTCAATGCCTTAAACTTTTCTTTTTTACGTGTTAAAGTATTGTAAACAAATAAATCTTGTTCCATGTGCAAACTTACATATTTTAGGTAAGCAGTTAATTATTGATATGATTTTTTAAAGGAAAATCACTTTAACAATAAGTCGCTGCGGACAGGGTAATGATCTGATAATCTTTTTTCGATTATTTTATAATTTATAACATCAAATTGAGGGCTTACCATAATATAATCAATTTGAAAGTTTGGTACGTCTCCGTTATATGTTCGGCCCAGGCCACTTCCCTGTTCATCAAAAGCATTTTTTAATCCGTTTTTCATCTGGTTAACAGCAAACGATGTTGGGGTATCGTTGAAGTCGCCCGAAAAAATGTAAGGATAAGGGCATTGAGCCGCATGGCTTTTTATTATAGCAACTTGCTGGCTTCTCTTTATAAAAGCCAATTTCAATTTACTGCCAATACGTTTGGAGGAACGAATATTAGCAGTTCCGTTTTGCGAAACGCTGTCTACATATTTATGGTCTTCATCCTGCAATCGGATAGATTGCAGGTGCAGGCAATAAACCCTGAAAATTTTATTGTTTGATTTTAGATCAGCAAAAATTACCTGATTATCGCTATTGTTGTTTGATAATTTTATAAAACCAGTATTAATTATTTGATATTTAGTAAATATGGCTAAACCGGCAGCATCAGTAGCCTGGGTATTAAACGACTGAAAATAATACTGATCGGTATGTAGTATCTCCTTCAAAGAGTCAATAATTTTAAACTGCCCTTTGCGGCGGGTGTAAAATTCTTCAATGCTAATAATATCGGGTTGCTGCTCATTAATTAACCGGAGTATTTTCTTTTTGGTTGGAACATCTCCAAATGAGGTAAGGTTTGTAAATCCATGCACATTATAGGTCATTATCCGGATATGAGTATCTGATGATTTTGGCCCGTCGGCAATGTTGTTATGAAACCCAAAGTTATAATGAAGGATTTTCCACCCAATCAATATGCAAATCAAGGATAACAATAGATAAGACTTTAGCCTAAAAATCCAATAGGTTATAAACAGGATATTTATGAGTAACAGCAATGGATAGGCTAATCCAAAAAAAGCGATAAACCAATAATCTTTAGGGTCGGTTACGGATGCAAGGTAACTGATGAGTAATGCTATTGCAGCCAGATAATTAAAAAATAAGACCAGTTTATTGAAAAAACTAAGCCCGCTTTTAGCTTTTATCTTCATTGCTGGCTCTAAATAATATTTCTTTTTCTTGTTTATTAAGGCTGTCGTAACCTGATTGTGAAATCTTATCTAAGATACGGTCAATTTCTTCTTCACGGGGTTTATTGTTAGAGGCTTTAAAAGCATGGTTGACACTAACTTTTAAACGTGACTTAGGTTTAAAGATATTCCCAAAAGAGGCCCCCCAATCGTTTCCACGGCGTAATTGTTTAATATATACAAAGCCCATTAACGCGCCCCCCAATAATGTAAATACGCCGGCCGGGCTTGAATCAAGCAGTACCTCAATTAACAAATATACTATAGCCAGCCATTTTAATTTTACAGCCCCGAAAAACATCATTGGGATTGTATAATCTGGCACTAACGTTGCAGTAGCTACAATAACAGCCATTACACTAACAGAAGCCCCCACAACAGCAATTGATATTTCGCTGGTAGATTTAAATATCGGGATCAAATTATAACAGATAATAAATAGCACCGCTCCTGCAATGCCACCTAATATATATACGTTAATTAGTTTTTTATCACCCAGATACTCCTGTAGGATTTGCCCTATCCAATAGAGCCATAGCATGTTAAACAATATATGAAATATGCCATTGTGCATAAACATATAAGTAAAAGGCGTCCAAAAATGGGTAGCTAATTTGGGTAGATACGCAGTAACTGCCAAGTATTCAAATAAAGTTGTAGAAATAATTCTATTATGCGTAAACAGCCGTTCGCCCAAACCAATAAGGTTAATAATTAAAAATACGGCAATATTAATACCTATTAGCAAGTTAAGTTTATTGCCCGAGCGTAAAACCTTAAAACGTATTTCTTCCCAGATGGTACTCATAAATGCTGCATATATATATCCATAACAATCATTAATCGAAAAAATTGTTTGATCTGTTTAATCCCCAAATTTTCACAATGATAAAACCAAATAACGCTCCGCCCAAATGAGCAAAATGCGCAACAGAGTCGCCAGCGAATTGACCAAAACCAGAAACTAATTCAAAAACAATATATCCCGCAACAGCATATTTTGCTTTAACCGGGATGGGTATAAACATAATGAATAGCTCTACATTTGGAAATAGCATGGCAAAGGCTACAGCTAAGCCAAATATTGCACCCGAAGCACCTAACATCGAGCCATAATAGATTTGGTAAACCATCGGCACCGTTCCAATGTATTCCATAACATTTGGAGTAAAACTTCCCGTAAGGTTATGTAGTTCAACTGCCTCAACTCCCCAGTTCAACAATAACGCCCCTACTCCGGTTATAAAGTAAAAATTAATGAACCTTTTTGAACCCATAGTGTTCTCCAGTATTGGTCCAAAAACAAATAATCCTAGCATGTTAAAAATAATATGATATGGATTTTTAGGGTCATGCATAAACATATACGTGACGATCTGCCATGGCCTAAATAGCGAAGAGTCAAAATAATGTGCAGATAGGAGTTCGTTCAAATTAAATTGAGCCCTTAATATCCAGGTAGCAAAATAAAATATAATATTAATGATGATCAGATTTTTTACAACCGGTGTTATATTAGCGAATGGCGATTGCCTGTAGGTATTCATATCTATTTTTCTGTGCCTTAATTTAAGCAAACTTTTCCAAAAGTTCGTTCAGTGTAAATGTAATAATTATTGGTTTGCCGTTTAAAGATATATTTGGCATGTGGCAGGCAAATAACTGGTCAATCAAGATATTCATTTCTTCCAGTGATAGCTTGGTTCCAGTTTTAATAGCCGCGTTCCGCGCCAGCGAACGGGCTAAATTATCCCGTTTATCTAATTTTAAAATAGCCTGATTGTTTTTAAATCCCTCCAGCAAATGCTCCAAAAGGTCATGCTCGTTAGTGTTATGCAACTCGGCAGGTACACCTTCAACTACAACCGTGTTTTTGCCAAATTCGCGTACATCAAAACCCAGCGCGCGAATATCAGGCAAAAGCCCTTTCAATAATTCAAAATCAGCGGCATGGAATGTTACGCTTTGCGGGAACAGGCTTTGCTGGCTAATACCTGAATGATTTTCGAGTTGTTGTAAAAAACGTTCGTACAATACCCGCTCATGCGCCGCCTGCTGGCTAACCAGCATAAACCCCGATTTGATTTGCGATAAAATAAACCGGTTATGGATTTGAAACAATTGCCGCTCGCTAGCTTTACTCACCTGTTCCTCGTTTATTTCTATCTCCCTATGATCAATCGGTATTTGCTGCTGCAGGGTAGTTTCCTTCTTGCTTATCTCGTATAAGGTGTCCCAATTTTGCGGTATAGGGGTTTTTTGATAGTCGCCGCTTTGACGATAAACGGGCTCACGGTCGGCTTTTTCAATAGTATTAAACGGATTAAAATCCGGGTTAAATTGAATGCTAGGTGCTACTATCTGTTCAAATGGCTTTAAGGTAATTAAGTGTTCAATACTGTTCTCCTGATCAAAATCTATAGTTGGCGTAATGTTATATCGCCCCAACGAGCGTTTTACTGCCGACCGGATAATGGCATATATTGCTTTTTCATCCTGATACTTAATTTCTGTTTTAGTAGGGTGGACGTTAATGTCAATTTTAGCAGGGTCTATCTCAATAAAAAGCACATATAACGGGTAGCACTCTTCGGGGAGCACTTCAACAAAGGCCGTCATTACCGCGTGGTTCAAATAGGCGTCTTTTATAAAACGGTTGTTTACAAAAAAGAATTGCTCGCCCCGGGTTTTGCGTGCAAATTCGGGTTTGCCAACAAAGCCGCGCAGTTTAATAATCGATGTATCTTCCTCCACCGGAACCAGGCGTTGGTTATATTGGTTTCCCAACAAGTGGATAATACGTTGCTTAAGGGTTGTTGCCGGTAAGTGGTAAACTTCCTGACCCTCGTGGTGCATCGTGAAAAATTTCTGCGGGTTGGCTAACGCCACACGCTGAAATTCATCAATAATATGACGCATTTCAACAGGGTTGCCTTTTAAAAAATTACGGCGGGCCGGTGTGTTATAAAATAGGTTTTTGATACATATAGAAGTACCTGCATTGGCCGAGCAAGCTTCCTGCTTAATTACTTCGGAGCCTTCAATTTCAATTAAAGTACCTAATTCATCTTCAAATCTTCGGGTTTTTAATTCAACTTGGGCTATAGCGGCTATTGACGCCATGGCCTCACCACGGAAACCCATCGTGCGGATAGCGAACAGATCTTCGGCCTTGCGTATTTTTGATGTAGCATGGCGCTCAAAGCACATCCTTGCATCAGTAAGGCTCATGCCGCAGCCATTATCAATAACCTGTATCAATGCCTTGCCTGCATCTTTAAGTATCAATTGTATTTTATCAGCTCCCGCGTCAATCGCGTTTTCAATAAGCTCCTTAACCGCTGAGGCAGGGCGTTGCACAACTTCGCCTGCTGCAATTTGGTTGGCAACGGCATCTGGTAAAAGTTGTATAATGTCAGACATTTAAAAAAGTTCCCTTCAATTTCGTTTTCGTTGCTAATTTAGAAAAATGATGGCATAACTTTACAGTTTGGTGCAGGTATTGCTTTATTCAGACTTTTAATCCCGGAGCTTATTCATATAGCTCTCGTAACCATGAAAGTAGAGATGCATGTTTTTAATTAATATTTTAGAAGTTACTGATACAAAATGAAAGTTAAATTTAATAATTATCTCAGGGCCATCGTTATAGGTTTCACCATTTTGCACTCGGCATGTGCTCAAAACCCACACGGACAAAATGTGTCTATTGTTAATCAGCAACGTTTAATAGAAAAATCAACCGTTTTATTGAATAACGAGGCGCGTCTGGTACCAATCCAAAATTTGGATATAGCCAAAATAGCAAGCGTTCATTTTGGATATACCTATGCTACAGCTTTTGATAGCCTCTTAAATAAATATACCAGGGTACAAACTTTTAATGGTAATCAATACACCGGTATAAATAGTTTGAATAATTTATCGGACGATTTAAAAATGTACAATACCATTATTGTTGAAATAACAAGTGCAGAAACTAACAACCAGCAACTGGTAGATTTTATCAATAACAATAAGCGGCTTAAAAATGTAATGGTGGTTTTGTTTGGCGATGGTAAAGCCCTGGCCGCTCTTGATGGAGTCAACGCTCCTTTAATATGGTCAGAGATATTGTCTCCATTATCTGCCCAGTATGCTGCGCAATTATTATTTGGCGGGGTTGGGGCTACGCAAAAGCTAGCTACAGACTATTCAGTAAAATACCATGCAGGCACCGGCTTTTTTACAAATAAAACCAGGTTACAATACACCGTTCCGGAGGATGCAGGAATTAATTCGGAGAATCTGTTAGCTATTGATAAAATAGTTAGCGACGCTATTAGTCAGCATGCAACACCCGGATGTGTAGTATTGGTGGCTAAAGATGGTAAAGTGATTTTTAACAAGGCATATGGGTATCATACCTACGGACATACTTTACCCGATCAATTATCAGATATATTCGATTTAGCATCGGTTACCAAAATATCTGCAACCACTATGGAGGTTATGCGCCTAACCGAGCAGGGGAAGCTCAATTTGGATTCGACTGTTGGTAATTATCTCGCCAAAGCCCGGACCACCAATAAAAAAAATATTAAGGTGCGCGAATTGATGCTGCACGAAGCTGGTTTAGTTTCTTTTATTCCATTTTATGAAAAAGTAAGGCCAGCCGATTTTAGTCGCGATTCATCAGACGCGTATCCAACCAAAGTGGCCGAACATTACTTTATGCGCAAGGGTTATTTTAATGATGTGATGTGGCCACAAATGCTTAATTCGTCATTGCGGACACGGGGCCAGTTTGTGTATAGCGACCTGAGTATGTATTTTATGCGCGAAATAGTTGAAACCGTAACCGCGCAACCTTTAAATGTATACGTACAACAGCAGTTTTATAATCCATTGGGGATGCAAACCGCTGGATTTTTACCCCGTAACCGTTTTAATGCAGACAAAATAGTCCCGACTGAAAACGATACCTACTTCCGAATGAGTGTACTTGATGGTTATGTGCACGATCAGGGTGCGGCAATGGCCGGGGGCGTGTCAGGGCATGCAGGGTTGTTCGCTAGTGCTAATGATCTGG
>JANXTT010000049.1 GCA_025352225.1 Mucilaginibacter sp.
TCAGCAATGATCTTTATGTTTACATCCATACCACAGTTTTGTTTTTGTCGACTTAAAGAACCGGGTTTTATCCGGTTCTTTAAACTGTGGTCACCCCATTTTTCCTTAACTTAACGACATTGCCATTTTTACCCATGTTCCTTTTTTGAGAGTTGTGGGTTATAAGTTGCCAGTTGTGAGTTGTTTTGTTTTTTTTTAGCTTTTTGCTTTCAGCTTTCTGCTTTTACTTTGCGAGTTTGTTCTTTTGTCTTGAACACAAAAGAACCAAAAAGTCAAGGCTGCAGAGAGGCTTCTTTGCCGCACGGGGCCTTTGCGCACTATCGGTCAGAACCACGGGCTGCCCAGCTTTTGCGCTTTTGCGTACTTGGCCGCCCTTCTGCAAAACCTGGAATGCCCCGCCCGCCGCACTGTGCCTTATGTTCTGACCGATATTTGCCGAAGCTGATCTGCGCCGGAGTTTTGGTTGCGGGTTATGAGTTGTGGGTTGCTTTGGTTTTTTTAGCTTTCTGCTTTTGACTTTTTTTAATTTTAACTTTTAACTTTTAAATAATGTGTTAAATTTGAGAGAGCCAATGGGTTGTATTATGCCCCCATCTAATTTTATGTATGAGTCCTTATCCATTTCACCTAGTAAAGATAATAACTACCATTGTGCTCATTATTGGGGGGTTAACGTTATTTGCACAACTGAAGCCAGTTGCTGGCCATAAACCAGATGAGTTTAGCAAGCAAATTGCAGAAACAAATATTGATTTTGAAATCCCCGGGTTTTTTAAGGAGCTCAAAATAATGCCCGATGAACCTGGGTTTAATTACGGCCTGGAACTACCTAATACCGGCTTTGAGGTTTGGTACCAGATAAATCCGCTTAAGCAGCACTGGCAAAACTTTGATACTCAAAAAGGCGAACCTAAAAAAGCAATTGAAAACCCCGATTCTTTGTATTTAAGTATTGCTCAGGCTAAGGCAATTAGTCTGGCGGGCAAAGGCAATTACTTCACTAAAACACTTCCGCTAAATGCGCTTTGGCATTTTAATGCTACTTCCGGAAAATCGTTCCTCCTCAATTTGCTGGACGCAAACGCTACTAAACATTATAAGTATGGGTTGTTAATTGTGTTGCAGAAAGATCATGTTGGTAATGTTTTAATGCTTTTTTTATCTAACGATACCGGCCCCGCCTTTTTTAGAAATGTACGCAGGGCCTCTCTCAGTATTAGGTTTAAATCTTAAGCCTATTAGTTTGTCAATATGTTGAAAGTTTGACAATGTACCATTGATACAAAATTTTACATTTGTTTAATTGTTAAGGTATCATTAAATTAAGCCTGCAATTTTTATATATGGCAGAAGATATCAGTTATGATGATGATAGTATCCGGTCGTTAGACTGGAAAGAACATATCCGGCTAAGGCCGGGGATGTACATTGGTAAGCTGGGTGATGGCTCGGCTTATGACGATGGCATATATGTTTTGTTGAAAGAAATTGTAGATAACTCTATTGATGAGTTTGTAATGGGTGCTGGCCGCAGTATAGAGATCACCATGAGCGACCAAAAAGTGTCTGTTCGTGATTATGGCCGGGGCATTCCCTTAGGTAAGGTTATTGATTGCGTTTCAAAAATTAATACCGGGGGTAAATACGATAGCAAGGCCTTTCAAAAATCTGTAGGATTAAACGGCGTAGGTACCAAGGCTGTTAATGCTTTGTCTAATTCGTTTACAGTACAATCATACCGCGACGGGCGTACCAAAATAGCAGAGTTTGCTAAAGGGGAGCTGGTTAGGGAAGAACCCGAAAAGGAAACCACGCAAAGGAACGGAACCGCCATAAACTTCTTTCCGGATGATACTATTTTCAGGCACTATCATTTTATTCCGGAGTTTGTAGATAGCATGATCTGGAACTACGTGTTTCTTAACTCGGGCTTAACTATTAATTTTAACGGTCAAAAATACTTTTCAGAACGCGGGTTATATGATTTGCTTACCCGAAATACCGATGCCGAAGCTATCCGTTATCCCATCATACATCTTAAAGGCGAAGATATTGAGATAGCCATGACGCATGGCCAGCAATACGGCGAGGAGTACTACTCGTTTGTAAACGGGCAGCACACTACACAGGGGGGTACGCATCAGGCTGCATTTCGCGAAGCCGTTGTAAAAACTATCCGCGAGTTCTATAAAAAAGAATTTGATGCTTCGGATGTTAGGGCTTCCATTGTATCGGCGGTGGCTATCAAAGTGCAGGAACCTGTTTTTGAATCGCAAACCAAAACAAAACTGGGCTCCCAAAATATTGGGCCCGAAGGGCCAACAGTACGTGGTTTTATCAATGATTTTTTAAAGCGCGAACTGGATAACTACCTGCATAAAAATCCGGCTACAGCCGATGCCCTCTTAAAGCGGATTATGCAATCGGAGCGAGAGCGTAAAGATATAGCGGGCATTAAAAAATTGGCTAACGAGCGTGCAAAAAAGGCATCGTTACACAATAAAAAACTGCGCGATTGTAAGATACATTTTGATGATCAGCATGAACGCCGGCAGGATACAACCTTGTTTATTACCGAGGGCGATTCTGCAAGTGGTTCCATTACCAAATCACGCGATGTAATGACCCAGGCCGTATTCAGTTTAAAGGGCAAGCCCCTCAACTGCTATGGGCTAACCAAAAAGGTTGTTTACGAAAACGAGGAATTTAACCTGCTGCAACACGCCCTTAATATTGAAGACGGGCTTGATGGCATCCGCTATAATAATATTGTGGTTGCAACTGATGCCGATGTGGATGGTATGCATATCCGTTTGTTATTGATGACTTTCTTTTTGCAGTTCTTTCCGGATGTGGTTAAGGCGGGGCACGTATTTATATTGCAAACCCCATTGTTTAGGGTGCGGAATAAAAAGGAAACTATTTATTGCTATAGTGACGAAGAAAGAAAGAACGCGATAGCTAAATTAGGCTCAAAGCCCGAAATTACCCGATTTAAAGGTTTGGGTGAGATATCACCTGACGAATTTGGTTTGTTTATAGGTAAAGATATACGTCTGGACCCGGTTATATTAAAAGATGCCAATATTAAAGGGCTGCTAGAATACTTTATGGGTAAAAATACGCCCGACAGGCAGCAACACATCATAAATAACTTGCGTATTGAAAAGGATGATGAAACCATTAACCCAACAATTGGCGAGCTTGAACCAATAGCGGTTGCTATATAAACCTACTTGTTTAAGCTACAAAAACACAGGCATTGTACCCCTTGTTTTTATATAGGCGAGGGCTTTTTTATTTAGCAATTATATACCCTTCAGGGTTAAAAGGATATGACCAAACAGGAAATCAAAGTATTTTTTGAAGCCTACTCAAACGTAGATGAATTAAACAGCGCTGATCATGCTTTATGTCTCGAAGCTGTAAAAGCATTAAAAAATTCGCATTCTCCCTATTCAAAATTTAGGGTAGGTGTTGCCATGCGTTTACAGAGTGGCAAAATAATATATGGCAGTAACCAGGAGAATGTTGCTTACCCATCGGGCCTATGCGCCGAGCGGGTCGCCCTTTTTTATTGGGGGGCTAATCATCCTGATGACCCTATTGAAAGCATGGCCATAACGGCTCATACTGACGAATTTGAATTGGTAAAACCTGTAGCATCGTGCGGTTCATGCTTGCAGGTATTGGCGGAATATGAGCAAAAGCAAAGCCGGAAAATTGAAGTTTTATTATACTGCCAGCGTGGAGCCGTTTGGAAAAGCATCGGCGTGCAAAACTTTTTGCCTTTTCTGTTTTTTGAAGACCGATTAAAATAAAAACCCGTTGATTGACATAAAGTTAACCAACGGGCCGTAATAATTTGCGGTATTAAACCTTAGTAAATAAGGAATATATTTCAGTTATTTTCCAACCTTTAGCGCTTTTGGTGAGTGTTACATAGCTGGTGCGTGTAAAATCCTGGTACTTCATATCAACAGTAACCACGGTTGTATTGGGTGTGTTGCCGGTAATTGTTGTGGTAGTTGTGCATTGCTGTTCAATGTTTTCGGCGGTTTTTAAACTTTCTAAATATTGATCTTTGTTATAATTTATAGTTTGGTTACCAGCTACCATACTAAATTTTAGGTCATTATCAATAATGTCCATCAACCCTTTACTTTGCCCATGGCTAATTGCATTTACATAGGTATTAATAGCGTAGTTTACAGTCAGCTTTTCATCATCCGGTTTAACGGTTTTTGCGGTTGCGGCACCTATGCTCATCACTGTTATTAATCCCAGAATAATTGCTTTTAAAGTTTTCATTGTTTTTGATTTTGTTGTATCAATAAGATGCCTTTAATAGCTTGATGTTACAATAAACTTTAACTTATTTGCATATTATGTAACCATTTGGAACTTATTATATTTGATAAACATGATTAAGTATACCACTACAATATTAAAATTTGCTGATCAGGGCGAAAAAACCGGCTGGACTTATATTGACGTACCGGCGGATGTTGCTCAACAAATTAAACCCGATTGTAAAAAGTCCTTCAGGGTAAAAGGGATGCTGGATGGCTTTAATATCAACGGTATGGCTTTAATGCCGATGGGCGAAGGCAATTTTATTATGGCGCTAAATGCCGATATCAGAAAAGCGATCAGAAAAAACGCTGGGGCCATGCTACTGGTGGGCCTTGAGTTTGACCCAGATTATAAGGTCGAAATTCCGGATGATTTGATGGAATGTTTTGATGCGGAACCCGAAGCCCAGGAGTTTTTCAATAGCCTTACCCAGGGGCACCGCGACTATTTTATCAAGTGGATAAACAGTGCCAAAACAGAACCCACCCGTGTAAAGCGGATCGTTAATACGGTAAATGCCATGGTACAACATATGGATTACGGGCAGATGATAAGGGCGTTAAAGAAGAACAGCGCATAAAATTGGCTGATTAATATCGCGTGTGCATCTGCAATGGGGTTAACATTGCCATAGCTTATTTTCAATTAGGGATGTTTATAATTTTACGCATTAAAATTTGTGTTTAACCCTTATATTTACCCATCCAAAAGAATTTAAGGTAAAGGATGAGCGAAGAACAAACCCCGGGCAACGATAAACTTCATAACATAATCTCGCTCGACGGGCTATACGAAAATTGGTTCCTTGATTATGCATCCTACGTTATCCTTGACCGTGCCGTACCACATATATATGATGGGCTTAAACCGGTTCAGCGCCGTATACTTCACTCGCTTAAAGAGATGGACGATGGGCGGTTCAATAAGGCGGCAAACGTAATAGGTAACACCATGAAATATCACCCGCATGGTGATGCTTCCATTGGTGATGCCATGGTACAGATCGGTCAGAAAAACCTGATGATAGATTGCCAGGGTAACTGGGGCGACCCGGTAACCGGCGACTCTGCCGCTGCACCGCGGTACATTGAGGCACGCTTATCAAAGTTCGCGCTCGAGGTGGCCTTCAATGCCGATACCACCATATGGCAATCTAGTTATGACGGGCGTAACCGCGAACCTATTACACTACCCATTAAGTTTCCGTTGTTATTAGCACAGGGTGCCGAGGGTATTGCCGTAGGTTTGGCCACAAAAATACTACCTCATAATTTTATTGAGCTTATTGACGCATCTATAGCCGTATTAAATGGCATTCGGCCTAATTTACTGCCCGATTTTCCCACCGGCGGCTTAGCTGATGCCTCCAACTATAACGAGGGTCAACGTGGGGGCAAGGTACGTGTAAGAGCCAGAATAATTGAGCGGGATAAAAAAACGCTCACTATTACCGAAGTTCCGTTTACTACAACAACCGGCAGTTTAATAGATAGTGTAATATCAGCAAATGATAAGGGTAAGATCAAGATTAAAAAAATTGAAGATAATACCGCTAAAGATGTTGAGATCGTTATTCACCTGGCACCTGGCATTTCGCCCGATGTAACTATCGACGCCCTTTACGCCTTTACCGATTGCGAAGTATCCATATCACCCAATACCTGTGTGATACACGATGATAAGCCACGGTTTATGAGCGTGAATGATATGCTTACAGAAAGCACGCATCATACAAAAGAGCTGCTCAAGCAAGAATTACTCATCAGGCTGAATGAGCTGAAAGAAAAGATATTTTTCAGCTCACTGCTCAAAATATTTATCCAGGAAGGGATGTACAAAAACCCTGCTTACGAAACTTCGGTAAATTTTGAGGCTGTGGTAATGGTGTTGAATAAGCTATTTGAACCCTTTTTTAAACAATTTTACCGGGAGATATTATCGGATGATTATAAACGGCTTATTGAAAAACCAATGAGCAGCATTACCCGCTTTGATGTTAAAAAAGCGGATGAACAAATGAAAACTTTGGAGAACGAGATTAAGGAAGTTAATCATCATTTAAAACACCTGAATGATTACGCTATTGCGTGGTTCCAAAAACTAAAAGACAAATATGGTAAAGACAGGGGACGTAAAACTGAACTTCGCACTTTCGACAGGGTTGAGGCGGCCCAGGTTGCATTGGCCAATGTAAAACTATATGTTAACCGCGAAGATGGCTTTATTGGCTCGGGTCTGAAAAAAGACGAATTTGTTTGTGACTGCTCCGATCTGGATGAGATCATCGTGTTCCGTGCCGACGGACGCTGCCTGGTTACCAAAATGCAGGATAAAGTGTTTATGGGTAAAGAGATCATCCATGTTGCCGTGTTTAAAAAGAATGACGAACGCACGGTATATAATATGATATACAAAGATGGGCAAAGCGGCACGGCATACATTAAACGATTCTCTGTTTTAGGCGTTACCCGCGATAAGGAATACGATTTAACAAAAGGCACTAAGGGCTCTAAAACCTTGTATTTTTCGGCTAACCTAAACGGCGAAGCAGAGGTAGTAAACATTCAGCTTAAGCCCCATTCTAAATTGAAAAAGCTGCAATTCGATCAGGATTTTGCCGAAATAGCTATTAAGGGCCGCAGTTCGCAAGGGAATATTATTACAAAGTATCCGGTTAAAAAAATTGTACTCAAATCAAAGGGGGTATCCACATTATCGGGCCGTAAAATATGGTACGATGATATATTGAAACGCTTAAATGTTGACGGCCGCGGGCGATACCTGGGTGAATTTGACGGCGATGATAAAATACTCAATGTGCTAAATAACGGCGTATATGAGTTGACCAGCTTTGATTTGAGCAATCACTTTGACGATAAAATGATCCGTATCGAAAAATACAATCCAGATCAGGTTTATTCTGTTGTACATTACGAGGGTAAATCAAAAAACTATTATGTTAAACGGTTTGTTTTTGAGGCCATGGCTACAGGCAAGCAAACCAGTATTATTAGTGACGAGGCTGGTTCGAAATTAATATTAATATCATCCGCAGCACAACCAATTGTAAAGATTGAGCAGCTAAAAGGCAAGGCTCTCATCCCGGAAACGGTTGAAATAAATCTAACTGACGCCATTGATGTAAAGGGTATGAAAGCGCAGGGTAACAGACTGTCGCAAAGCGAGATAAAAACCATTGAATTGATTGCCGAGCATGATGATGAAGAAGACGTTCCCGATCCGATAGCCGAAACCTCGCTTGAGGAGGTTGTAGAAGCTGAAAAATTAGATGAACAGGCCGGGCAGGATTTGCCAGGTAAAGAAGAGACCAAAGTAGGAGCATCCTTGACCGAAGCAATAGAAAATGACGATAATAACGGGGGCGAAGCAGCGGCTGATGAAGGAAAAAGTATACAAAAACCGATCGAACCCAAACCTGTAAAAAAGATCGATTTTGAAATCACTAATCCGGATGATATTGAGATAGACGACAAGGGCCAGTTAGGCTTGTTTTAAAATGCTTATTGATAACCATTATAACTATGAAATTATTAACTTTTAGTAAACGGCTTTTAATTGCTGTGATATTGGCCGGAGCCGCCTGCACCAATAGTATTGCCCAAACTGCAACTCATACTTTTGCCCTAGGTGATTCCACCTTTTTACTTGACGGCAAACCATTGCAAATGATATCGGGTGAGATGCACTGCACCCGCATACCTCGTGCCTACTGGCGCGACCGTATGAAAATGGCCAAAGCTATGGGCTTGAATACCATTGGCACCTACGTGTTTTGGAACGCGCATGAGCCAACCCCTGGTAAATATGACTTTACCGGCAATAACGATATTGCCGAGTTTGTACGGATAGCAAAAGAAGAAGGCTTATGGGTGGTAATGCGCCCAAGCCCGTATGTATGTGCAGAATGGGAGTTTGGTGGCTATCCGTGGTGGCTGCTTAAAGATAAAACCCTAAAAGTACGCAGTACCGATCCGAAGTTTTTAGAGCCATACCGTAAATATATGATGGAACTTGGTAAGCAGTTAACCCCATTGCTTGTTAACCATGGTGGGAATATTTTAATGGTGCAAATTGAGAATGAGTACGGCTCATACCCCGGTGCAAATAAAGAGTATCTTGAAATTAACCGTAAAATATTTGTGGAGGCAGGGTTTGATTGCACATTGTTTACCTGCGACCCTCCCGGCGCCCTACCTAAAGGCTATTTGCCGGGATACTTACCCGCAGTAAATGGTTTAGATGACCCCGCTAAAGTTAAGGCAATTATCAATAAATACCACGATGGTAAAGGCCCTTATTACATAGCCGAATGGTATCCGGGTTGGTTTGATAGTTGGGGTGGGAAACACGCCACCCGTGATGCCAATGGCCCTGCTGAAAAGCTCGATAAGGTTTTAGCAGCCGGAATATCTATAAATATGTATATGTTTCACGGTGGTACCACGCGCGATTTTATGAATGGTGCCAATATGAGCACACGCTCGCCGTATGAACCACAAACATCAA
Organism: Mucilaginibacter sp.; assembly: GCA_025352225.1. Lineage (GTDB taxonomy): Bacteria > Bacteroidota > Bacteroidia > Sphingobacteriales > Sphingobacteriaceae > Mucilaginibacter. The sequence goes on from JANXTT010000049.1 coordinate 8,884, forward strand.
GCTATGATTATGATGCCCCGCTTGATGAATCTGGTAACCCTACCGATAAATTTATTAAGTTTAGAGAAGTGATAGCCAAATACTTACCTGCAGGGATAACATTACCTATGATACCGGCCAAAAAGAAAAGTATGGCTATAAATGGTATAAAACTAACCGCGGCAGCACCTTTATTTGATAACCTTGGAAAACCTGTTATATCCGAAAAACCATTGTGCTTTGAGGATCTTGATCAGGGATATGGCTTTGTATTATATCGCACAACCCTAAAAAACAATAATGGCGGGCTGTTAAAAATAATACAAATGCGCGATTTTGCAACCATATACCTTAATGGCAAGCGCATTGGGGATATGGACAGGTCAAAAAAGCAGGATTCTTTGATATTAGCTGCTGCACCCGCCGGAGCAACATTGGATATATTGGTAGAAAATAACGGACGTATCAACTTTGGCCAGTTTCTTACAGATAACCGCCAGGGGATAACAGAAAAGGTTGTTTTAAATAATGAAGAGCTTTTAGGATGGAAAATGTATAAATTCCCGTTCTTAAATACTAAAGGGTTAAAGTTTGTTGCAAATGATAAATTATCAGACCAACCAGCGATATATAAAGGTACCTTTAATGTAACGGACGCCGAAGATACTTACCTTGATATGCGCGGGTTTGGCAAAGGCTTTGTGTTTTTGAACGGGCATAATTTAGGTAAATATTGGCAAAAGGGCCCGCAACAAACTATTTATATCCCGGCGGGATGGTTAAAAAAGACAGCAAATGAGATTTTTGTTTTTGACGAGTTAAAAGCCGATCATAAAACTATTTCTACATTAGATACGCCCATCTTGAGCCAGCTTGCATCAAAATAGTTACGCATAATAACATTGCCATTACAAATAGGCGGCCTTAAATGTGTACCTTTACTAAATTTTTAAAAAGTTTAATGAAGATATTTATTGCAGGGCTACCCTTCCAGGTTGAGGAAGAAGAATTAACAGCTGTTTTTGGTGATTTTGGGCACGTAAAATCACTTAGGATCGTTAAAGACCGCGAAACAGGACAAAGCAAAGGCTTTGGTTTTGTTGAAATGACAAATGACGATGAGGCTAAAGAAGCCATTAAAAATATGAATGGTGCTGATTACTACGGACGTAGAATATCTGTAGCCGAAGCCGAAGATAAGCCTAAAACAAGTGGTGGTGGCGGCGGTGGTGCTGGTGGATTTAAACGCACTTCGGGCGGTCAGGGCCAAAAAAACTTTAACCGTTAATAACAAGAGAAGCCGGATATTTCAAGTCCGGCTTCTCTTGTTATTGCAATATTTGGCATTAAATTCTTGCTTTATTGAACCGGGGTTAAAGTAACAGGTCCTAACAATCCCGAAGGCATTACGTTCCAATTTTTAGCCTCAAATGGCTTATAATTGATGTTTACAAAGTTAATTTCGTGATAATTGCGCCATTGAATGCCGTTTTGATCCATATATCGGATGCGGTTTGCCATCAGGTTGGCTACTTCTATTTTGATGGTATTTTTACCCGGCGTTAAAAATTTGCCAACGCGCGTTGTAAATGGTATGCTCCAAAATATGCCTGCATCCTGGCCGTTAATATATACATGGGCACTTTCGCATACTTTACCTAAATTAAGTAAATAATCGGAAGCCTTTTGCGCAGGTATATCAAACGTGGTGCTATATTCTCCACTTCCCGAAAAGGATAAGGCTTTAGGATCAGAAGACGTGTTCCATAAGCTTAGTTGAGGTAGTTTCTGATCTGCCGGTAACTCAGGGCCGCCCGTGGTAAAGTGTAATGTCCATTCGCCATTAAGGGTTATGGGTGAGTCGGCTTTGTCAATATATTTCCATGACGCGATTTTTATCGGGGCATCATTAGTTGCTTTTAAAATAAGCGCCTCGCCTGGCTGCATCTGTAAACGAACCTGAGTTTTGCCATTTGCAGCAAATGCCGACGCTGATCCATAGCTTCCACTTTGAGGGTCCATTATTACCACCGAACTTGCTTTATAATTTAAAGGAATGGTTGAATCAATAGTTTTAGCGGTATGGTTAACCAGATAATAGTATTTACCACCAGGTATTTGCCGACGAATAAATTTTAACCCGGAACTCGTTAATTCTTCCCGGTTTAATCCCTTGAATGTTAATGCTATCTGAACATCTGCGGCAAGCAATATTTGACCCTTGCCTATATTGACCTGTTTAACGCCCGTAGCGGCATCCGTAAATTTAAGCAATCCAAGGGTTGTTTTTAACTGTATGCGGCGGTTATCGAGATCATTTAAACCCGGAACATCTTTCGGGAGTTTTTGCATAATTATTGTTGCGCCATTATTAGCCAGCCCAATAATTTTATCCAATGTAGCTAAAGGCATAAATTGGCATTGCGGAATAATAAGCACTTTGCGCGTTTGCGCATTGGAGGCCGTACTGATTTCGCCATCTATAACACTGGAGCCGGTTATCACTTTATCTGACACAAAATCAAACGAATAACCTGATTTTTGTAATTGCATAGCCAGTTTATAAAATGGTGTCGGGTAAAGCCACTCGTCAATACCATGTATGGCAAATGGCAGGTCTAAGCCGTTTGTACTGGCCCAGGCATCATATACGGGCCAGTATATGATCAGTTCATTATCAGATCTGCCTGCTTGTAAAACCGACTGGCAGCGTGTAATGTAATTGGTTAATCCGTTGAGGTGCGGCCAAAAGCTGTTGTTGGGTACAAAGTTGGTTGACGCATAAAATAACCATCCGGGGAATTGGATATCAGCAGGTGAGTAAGTGGTGCCATGAAAGTATACATGGTTAACTCCTGATAAAAACACCTGCTCCAACTCTGGTTTGCATTGCGATAATGAACCTTTAAAATGTTCGGCGAGCCAGGTAAAGGTTTCGGATGTAGCATATGGTTTACCATTAAAATGCGCTGCCGAAGATGCGAACTTCAACATCATTGGGTCGGGGTCCACATTGCGCACATCTGCGCTATCGCGGCGTAAACCGGGGATGTCGAAGCGGCTGGATCCAAAAGTTTCGCACTCTGGTATATCAACGGCACCATACAGATCCAAAATATTCCCTGGCGACCCATGCGATTGGTTGCGGCTTAAACTATGGTATTTATGTGCCCAGTTTGTCCAGTTAACAGTAAAATTATCTAATAACATTTGGCTCATTGTTTCGCGATAATCGCTTTTCACACGTGATACAGCGTCAGTATTTTCATTGCTTGTTAATTCACGTAAGTGCAGGCGCAAGTCATAACCCCGTTGTTGCATAAACTCCTCAAACATACCTGCCGACCAACTGGCCCCATAAACCTCATAGCTATCGTTAAAGTACGAACCTATTCCAGGCGATTTATGATTAAAAGCATCGTCAAAACGTTTCAAATACACGTCAACCGCGGCTCTCGAAAAATGATCCATTACATTGCCTTCGCCACCAGGGGCAGCTCTTTTTACCTGTTGAAGCGTTTTGCCCGAGAAAGCCGCGTAGATTTGCCAGTTGCCGGTTGCAGGTTTCCAGTTCAATGTTCCATCCGGGCTAACCTTGTCAATTATGTTTAATACATCGCCATTATCGCCGTATGCGGTTAACGCCTGCAACGGAGCACCTGCTTTGTTTTGTTTAGCATCGTTCACTATAATCTTATCAGTTAATAATTGCCCTGCCGATAGTTTATAGTTTTGGATGATCAATTTGGCGGCTGCGTTTTCCGATCGGATTTGCGGGCCACCAAATGGCCAGCCGGTGCCAGTATTCATATCCACACCCATGCCCAAAGTTTTAGCTTTTTGTATGGTGAAGTTTAACGCGTTTACCCATTGCGGCGACAAGAATTGCAAGTAGCGGCTCTCGTAACCTATGGCGCCATAGATCGGGGTAACCTCAACCCCACCAAAGCCTGCCTGGCTATAAATATTAAGCAGCCTATCAGTGTTTTTATCGTCAACAGCGTTGCCCATCCACCACCAACGTGTCCATGGCCGGGTTTCTTTATAAATCGGGGGCCATACCGACACGGTTTTTTTTGTTGATTGTGCATGTAAACAACCGATGCTTAAACAGCTGAGAACAAAAATTAAAACTAATTTCTTCATGAATATGGAAGTAATGATAATTGGTTTTACAAAGATATTGCGCTGGTTTAATTAACTGTCCTGAAGGATGCTGATCGCAGTGTAACTTTCTTGTTGGGATAATTTACAGGTAATAGTTATTAGGAAATGGAATTCTTGGTAAATAAGTATATATTGGTTGGAAATAACAGTGAATACATCAATTGATTTTAAACAAGAATTGAAAAAAGCTAAACCAACAATAGTTTTTTATATAGTAGGTTTTGCCTTGGTTTTCATTTTAAATAAAATAGACCGTGGAGGCCCATGTAATCCAGGATCAGGACTTATTGCGTTGTTGTTATTAGCGATAATCTCTTTTGGTTTATTGATTGCAAATATTTATAAAATTTTAAAATATGGTAAATTGTATGCCTCTATTTTATTAATACATTTTATTGTTTGGACTTTATTCTCAATTTGTACGTGGCTCTATTAATAATATTTAAAAAAATCGATCCTATCCAAATACATCAAAATAGGCCGTTTCCTTATTAGAAACAGCCTATTTCTTAATATCAATCCTTATTAAATTAAGCTTACGCTTCTATTTACAAACTCGGTCAATTCTGCTCCGGTTAGCATGCCTTGCGAAAGCAGGGCCAGGTCAAACGCTTGTTTGGCAAGTTGTGTTTGCTCTTCTTCGTTTTCTGTTTGTGCAATCCGGCTAATCAGCGCGTGGTTCCCGTTAATAGACACCTTGTAATTATCGGGCATTGAGCCATAAAAACTCATTCCGCCACCCATGGCCGCCATTTCTTTCATGCGGCGCATAAACTCGTCCATGGTAACGGTTACAGGCAATTCGTCGGCTGTAAGGCTTTCAATCTCAACCTTCATATTTGGTTTGCCAATGGCTCTATCAAATACAGTTTTGATTTTGGCTGTTTGTTCTTCGCTCAATACATGGGCTGGGGCGTCGCCTTTGTTTATCAATTTGTCTATTACGTCGGCATCAACACGCTTCACTGATGTTTTCTCCAGCTTCTGCTCCATTTGGGCAACAAAGTGATTATCAATCGGCGAATTCATTAATAATACATCATATCCTTTTTTATTGGCCGACTGGATAAAGGTATCTTGTTTTGCTGGGTCGTTGGTGTATAAATAAACCAACGCGTTATCTTTATTGGTTTGGTTTGCCGTTACTTTTTCTTTGTATTCGTCTAAAGTGAAAAACTCTTTAGTAGTATTGGTTAATAATGCAAAGTCTTTAGCTTTATCATAAAACTTTTCTTCGCTCACCATACCGTATTTTACAAACAGGCCAATATCCTGCCATTTTTCTTCGTAAGCTTTACGGTCGTTTTTGAAAAGCTCTGCCAGTTTATCAGCTACTTTTTTGGTAATGTAGTTGTTGATTTTTTTAACATTGCTATCGGCTTGTAAAAAGCTTCGCGATACATTTAACGGAATATCAGGCGAATCAATTACACCATGCAATAACATCAAAAATTCGGGAACGATATCTTTTACCTCATCAGTAATAAATACCTGACGGCTAAATAATTTGATCTTGTTTTTTTGGATCTCAAAATCGTTCTTCACTTTCGGGAAGTACAATACGCCGGTCAGGTTAAACGGATAATCAACATTTAGGTGGATCCAAAATAAAGGCTCTTCCGAGAAAGGGTATAGTTCCGAATAAAAATCCAGATAATCCTGATCAATCAGATCTGCAGGGGCTTTTGTCCAGATAGGCGAAGTGTTGTTGATGATGTTCTCGATTTCAACGGTAGCATATTTAGGTTTGCCTTCTTCGTCCTCACCATCTGGTTCGCTGGTGGTGCGGGTACCAAATTTAATTGGAACCGGTAAAAATTTACAGTATTTGTTAAGAATTTCTTCTAACCGCGACTTGCTTAAAAACTCTTCCGACTCCTCGTTAATATGCAGTATAATATCAGTACCTCTATGTGTGCGGTTACCTTCGCTTATTTCAAACTCGGTACTGCCATCGCATATCCAGCGGGCAGGTTCGGCACCGTCCTGGTATGATAGGGTTTGTATCTCAACCTCATTCGCTACCATAAAAGCAGAGTAAAACCCTAGTCCGAAACGGCCGATGATCTCATTCGCATCTTTAGCGTCTTTGAATTTTTCCATAAATTCAGTAGCGCCCGAAAATGCGATCTGGTTAATGTACTTTTTGATCTCTTCGGCAGTCATCCCCAAACCGTTGTCCGAAATGGTGATGGTCTTTTTTTCTTCATCAAAAGCAACTTCAACACGAAGCTCACCCAAATCGCCATTGTATTGGCCTAATGATGCTAAGCGTTTTATCTTTTGTGTAGCATCAACCGAGTTTGATATCAGCTCACGCAGAAATATCTCATTGTCAGAGTATAAAAACTTTTTGATAATCGGGAAAATATTCTCGGTATGTATCGAGATCGTTCCTTTTTCTTGCATAATTATTTACGTTTATGGATTTTAAATTTGTACTGCATACCTATTAACAAGCCATGTTCCAAACAGGTTATAGTTGTCAAATTGGCAGACTATAGAAAAAAATAGCTGTCCTTATTAAAAAAGGCTAAATTGGTGGAAAAATGCTCTGCTTATGCCTTCGGTGTTTCCAGATACAACTCCTCTACTTTTTTTCGCGCCCATTCGGTTTTACGCAAAAACTTAAGGCTCGATTTTATACTAGGGTCGCTGGTAAAGCAATTGATTTTGATCTGTTGCCCCAAACGTTCCCAACCATAGTATGCTACTAAATGGGTTATAATAGCTTCGAGCGTTTTGCCGTGAAGTGGGTTATTTGTTTGTTCGGTTGGCATAATTGATGTTTATTTTGTAGTAATTTATTTTCCCGGCTCTTAGACTTAACAATATATAAGTGAAAAATAAATTGATAGGTATTGCTATATGGTCTCCATCTATTATACTATTTGCGAGCAACCACAAACTCACCAACAACCAAAAAGCCCAAAAGACATCCCATGCAATCATTTTTTTATCCTTAAGGCTAATTAATAATAAAAGAGCAGATGGAAAAATGCCGTTATAAGAAGTAGCCCAGATAAATAGATTCACAAAGATCAATGAAATGCTAGTGGCAATTATTTGATAAAATATAGGTATAGCTATACTGTCAGCAAACCAGGGGTAATCGCCCCTCTCGGCTCTAAAGGTATAATACCACATTGTTCCTGGTATGGTTAGTAACCAAAACACATTTGATAATGCGAATATCCAGCGCTTTGAGGGTGTTTTAATTAATTTTAAGCTCTCAAATGTTTTTGGTTTTTTATAAAGTAAAATTGCAAGTAGAGTGGAAGATGCAATTGCAATGCCCGACCCCCAATCCATATAGGTGTTTCGACAGGTTTTTAGTTCGTTAATTTTTCTGTAATAATTTTCATGAAAATTTTGATCACGAATTTGATAAAGCTGGGTCTTGTCGTCTAATGCCTTTTTTGCGGCTAAATTTGTATAAGACGGCATTTTTAAAGCATATAAAAATAACGCCGTGGCAGCGAGTATTATAACTATCAAAAAAAGTTTAAACAGATTCATTATTTAACGAAAATAGAAATATTATTTCGATCAGTGCAGTTTGCTGGGAGATCAAATTTATAATGTATGCCCTTGTTCTATATGAAATGCGGCTGTCAGATATTTTCCAGTAACGTATCCAACACCCTTTTCAACGCTTTAATAATTTCCGGATCGGTAACTGTACCATCGCTGTTTATTTTGGTACGAACAAAGGGGATGAGCAGGGTTGCACCATCTGCAACTTTGGCTGATATTGCACTTAGCGTTAAAAGCAACGCCGCATGGGCGTTACTACCTACGCTCGATGCTGTGATTACTGCTACAGGCTTCTCTACAAATTCGCCTGATGATACTGTCCAATCAATCGCATTTTTTAAGGAACCGGGTATCCCAAACGCGTATTCGGGTGTGCAGATCAAAACCGCATTGGCTTCTTTTATTAGGGTGCGTAATGCAATAACTTGCTCCGGCGGAGTATCGCCATCAAATTCGGGGTTAAAGTGAGGGAGACTACCAGGCCCAAGGTAAGTGGTTATAACTACATTACCGGGTGCCATTGCCACTAGTTTATTAATGATAGCATTGTTTGAAGAATTTGGCCGCAAGCCGCCTGATATGGCTAGTATTTTAACACTTTTATTCATGTGTTTGAAATTGGTATCTCTCAGACCAGTTGATTGCGCTAGGCAATTTGGCATTGCTAAATTCTATATGGATAACGCGTCGTGGGGTATTGTTTGTAGTACGATTAGATGCATGTAATAATAAAGGACGCATTATCATTATCCCGCCTTTTTTCACTTCGCATAGGGTTTCTTTTTCTATCGCCCAGTTAATGGCCTCGGGCCGGTATAAGCCTTTTAAGTTTGAACCTGGTACTACTTTTAACGCGCCGTTATTTTTATCGGTATCGTTAAGGTGAATGCGGATGGTAAAGTTATTTTGTAGGATTTGTAGAGGTGGTTGTACCCCAAATTGATCTTGCTTTACTGTCCATGGGCCATATCCTTCGATATTCTCTTTTTTATCTACAGAAATGGTCAAGTCCTGATGGTATGCAACAAACCAGTTCGACTGGGCCGGTTTATCAAAATAAATAGCTTTAGTAACAAAGTAACCCGCTCCAAAAAGTTGATGGATTATGTATAATAGCTTATCGTTAAAAATAAGCGGAGTAATTGAAGGTATGGTTTTTATAAACTGCCTGATCGCAAATAAATCCTTGGTTTTGCGGAAGGTATCGCCGTGTGCAGGTGCCTGATCAATGATTTTGATAATTTGTCCAACTTCGGGATCTGTATAAATATCGGGTATTACAATAAAACCATTTTTATCTAGCTGCGTGATTAATTTTTTGTGCCCAACCATTCTAGTAAATACATGCGTTATAATATTTCGCAATATATTATCTTGCAGCCGTAAACTTATCATGATGAAAAAATTATACGTAACAATTACTTTAGTATCCTTCCTTGTTTTTTTTACCTCCAAAACGTGGGCGCAGGGTGGTGTGCCGCCTGCATATCGGGGTGACTACAACCGCATGATGAGTAATATTACAATGAACAATATGATGGACATGAACCGAATGATGAACAGAAATTGGTATTATGGTTTTGATTACCTGACGAATGACAAATACAATTACCAAGTGACTATGAAAGATAATTCGGTGCTTGAGGTAAAATCAATATTATATGCGGATACTGTAAAACATAAAAGTTATTTAATTTATGTAAATAAAAGTTTAAAAAAAGGTGACCCCAATCGCGAGAAAAGAATTTATGCTGACCAGACATTAAAGATCAGCCGCGAGCAATTTGGCGTTAAAAATACTTATAATGTTTATGGAGTAGCCACAGATAGCTGCTGGCTATTTAATGTTGTTAAAGGGAAGATCAACGCCTATTCTCATTTATCAGAGGTTGATTACCTAAACAGTTTTTATTTACGTGCTTTTCAGATTGGAGACGGTCCTATCAAAAAAATTGACTCTGCCGCTTTATCGTCTGTAATTCAAGATAATCCTAAAGCAATGAAAGCCTTTTTGAAAAAGGATTATTACAAAGCAATAGTCAGGTATAATTCCAGCAAATAACAAAAAGGTATACAAATTGAATATAAGTATCTTTGTAGCTGATACTATTTGCTATGAAATATAAGTTAGGCGATTTTGTTCGGTTTGTTGATGAAAAGATGGAAGGTTACATTACCAGGATCATTGATGATAATATGATTGGTGTGACCGGCGAAGATGATTTTGAGATCCCTGTGTTAGCCAGTAAGGTTACAACAGTACACGGCCATAAGTCGACCGCGCTAGAGAGCCAGGCTTTTGATGAGGTAAGCTTAGCTAACGGCGCGTTTGATACCCGGGGTGTTTATTTAGCTGTTACCAGCGACCAGCGCATAGCATCAGTAGTACACTTTTACCTGGTGAACGAAACATCGTACCAATTATTAACTGCCCTAACTACCGAAAAACTGCATAAATCAAAAGGGGAGTACGCAGGGATTATCGCCCCTAAATCTACCGCCAAAATTTATTCTGCACCTTTACAGGATATTCAGTTATGGCCAACATTTAATTTTCAGGTGCTTTTTTACACATCGCAAAATATTGCACTAGCAAAACCCTTAGTTGTTAAAGAAACCTTCAAGGCAAAAGATTTTTCGGGCAGTAAAAAACTAGTTCCCCTTTTAAAACAGCAGGCATGGCTAATCCAGCTAGATGAACCGGAGTTACTAATTGATGCGGAAAAGTTAAAAGAAAGCTTTTTTAAGCCTGCCGAAGAAAAGCGTGAGCTAGAAAAACCCGTTAACGAGATTGATCTCCATATTGAAAAACTGCGCGACGATTATCAGTTTTTAAATAGTGCCGAAATGTTGAACATCCAGTTGTTGGCTTTTCATAAGGCGTTGGATGCGGCCATTGTTCATAAACTTCCATCTGTTGTTTTTATACATGGCGTTGGTAACGGCACGCTCAAAAATGAATTGCATAAAATTGTTGGGAAACACCCCCAGGTACAAACTTTTATGGATGCCCGCAAAGAAAAATTTGGTTACGGTGCAACAAAAGTAATGTTGAAATAACCTGTTTAATTATTAAAATAACGCCTAAAATTAGCAAATAGCCAGTTGTTTTTGCCGCGCGTATACCATAAACCATTTGGGTTCTAATAATAAAAATCGTTCTAATTAATCTTAAAGCCAAATATTTTGTCTAAGTTTATTTATTCTTAGCTAATTTTTAATGACAAACGCTATTCATACAATCATTACCGCAACAGGAAGCTATATTCCGGAAGTTAAGGTGAGTAACGCCGATTTTTTAAATCACCAATTTTTTGAAAGGGATGGTACTGCGATAACTAAAGACAATGCGACTATAATTGAAAAGTTCCGCGAAATTACCGGGATCGAAGAACGCAGGTATGCCAGGACTGATCAAAAGGCCTCGGATTTAGGTTATAAGGCAGCCATAAACGCCTTTGCAAGCTCAGGAATTGACCCCGAAACTTTAGATTATATTATTGTTGCACATAATTTTGGTGATATAAGCCACCAGAGTAACCGCTCAGACATGGTGCCAACCCTTGCTTCTCGTATTAAATACATGCTGGGCATACAAAACCCCGATTGCATAGCATATGATTTGCCTTTCGGCTGCCCGGGCTGGTTACAAGGGGTAATACAAGCAGAGTACTATATCCGGTCGGGTGATGCTAAACGGTGCATGGTAATAGGTACCGAAACCCTTTCCCGGATAATTGATCCGCATGATCGTGATTCGATGCTGTATGGCGATGGTGCCGGAGCGGTAATTTTAGAAGCATCCCCTAACACTGAAAAAGGTATACTGGCTCATAAAACCCAAACCTATGCCAGTGAGCATGCCATGTTACTGAACATGGGGCCTACCTATGTGCAAAATGAATGCGAGCATGACCTGTTTATTAAAATGAATGGACGTAAGCTTTACGAATTTGCACTTACGAATGTGCCAATGGTTATTAAAGCTGCTTTAGATAAAGCTGGTGTGCATCTTTCGGAAATTAAAAAAGTATTAATACATCAGGCTAATGATAAAATGGATACTGCCATTTTGCAGCGGGTTTTTAAATTGTACGATATGGAAAGCACCGGGCATGATATAATGCCGATGACAATATCTTGGCTGGGTAACAGTTCGGTAGCCACCATACCTACACTTTTAGATCTTATTCAAAAACGAAAAATGCCTGAACATCAGCTTAATGAAGGTGATAAAGTGATTATAGCTTCGGTGGGAGCGGGCATGAATATTAATGCGTTGATTTATCAGTTTTAATGAATGGTAAAAATAATTAATTAAAAAATTAGTTGTTTATCAAAAAAATAATACTACCTTGCACACTTATTAAAAAATAAAATACAATACAATGCAAAGTGGAACAGTAAAATTCTTCAATGAAACTAAAGGTTTTGGATTCATCGTACCTAGTAATGGCGATAGCGAAATTTTTGTTCATTCTTCAGGCCTGATTGATCAAATTCGTGAAAACGATAGCGTTAACTACGAAGTAGAACGTGGAAAAAAAGGCTTCAATGCGGTAAATGTGAAAGTTGTTTAATTACATATAATCATAAAATCGTTGAGCATCCACCTAAAGTGGATGCTTTTTTGTTTTATACAAACTGCATAACTGTCAACAATCGTCTATCAACCATGTCCATCAAATGTTAAACTATGGACTATTGATTGTTAACTCAATGGTAGGCTAAACCAAAACGTCGACCCTTTTCCGGCCTCACTGTGCACGCCAATTTTGCCTTTATGCTGTTCAATAATCTGGAAACAGATAAACAAACCCAAACCTAACCCCTGATACGAATTTTTAATGTTATCAACCCGGTAAAATCTTTCAAATACCTTATCAATATCAGCTTGTGGGATACCTATCCCTTCGTCCCGCACAGATAGTACAACCTTGCCATCTTCAAGTTTGGATGTAAGGTAAACCGTATCTGCCTGTGGCGAATACTTTATAGCATTTGATATCAGGTTTACAACCACCTGGCTAATGCGGTCCCTATCTCCCTTTAACGTTTTAAGCGGCATCAGTTCGGTTTTAATCTGGTGGGTTTTGCTTGTTTGTTGTAAGGTTTCTGTTATATCGGTAATAAGGCCATTAAAATCAAATTCCGACATGTCAGAGTTTAGCTTTCCAGCTTGCAGCTTGGTAGTGTCAAGCATGTCATTTATCATCATGATTATTCTATTAACCTGATGTTCTATTTTGGTTATAATACTATATGATGTTTGATCGGTATCTTTTTTAAAGCGTTGTTGGAGTACTTGGGTATAAGCTTTTAAACTTGTTAAAGGTGTTTTTAATTCGTGCGAGGCAACGCCGATAAAATCTTCGCGCTGTTTTTCTAACAAAATCCGCTCTGTTACATTGCTAAAATTAGATATCATGGCATTGATATGCGGATTATACAATAAATTAGTTATTTTACTTTCAATCCACGCCCAGCTGCCATCTTTATGTTTCATTCGGTGCAGCACAACTATTGTTTTGCCCGGGTGTGAGGCAAGTCTGTAAAATTGTTCCCGTATATCTGTCAGTTCATCAGGATGCCCAAGTTCCCATGCTTCAAAATTGATAAATTCCTCGGGGGTATAACCCAAAATAGTTGTAACCGAAGGGCTGCAATACGTGCGCTTACCCTCTGGATTTATCATTATAATCCCCTCAGAGCTTTTTTCAACCAAAGCCTTAAAAAGCCTTTCCTTAGCTTGCACATCAGTAGTGGCACGGGTAAGCGCAAAGCTTAATCCAATTATTAAGCTGCACTCCAACATAAAAGTAACTGTTTGAATAATATGATCTCTGGTCAAGCTAAAACCATAATAAGGAGGTATGAAATAATAATAGGAAAGCAGGGTAGCAAAAAGCATGGCCAATATTGCTGCACTCCTGCCAAAATATCGGGCGGTTATAATAACAACACTAAAATATAGTAGAAACGGGGTTGGAGATCCGATGGTGCTAAATAACCAAATTTTTAATAAGGTAGCCAGCGTAATTAAAATTAACGGAATACCATACTTAATGTAAAAGGGGCTCTTTACAAAAGTAATATCACTTGTCAAAAAGTTTTTAGGGGTACGCATAACAAACTGACTACGTGTTTTGGTGGTATAAAGTAACTGTTTTTATGGATTATATTATAGTTAATGAGGGTAAAATTAATTAGAATTATTAAACTGCTATTTGTTTCTATTCTTTTGCATCCGGCGAAGCGTTTATAATCACAGGAAAAATAAAAATCTCTATATCTTTATCCGCTATCTTTTTGTATGATAAAATCAGGTTCCCGTATTCAAACACAATGGTTATACGTTTTTATGGCGTTGGCTGTTATATTAAATTTTAGCGGGTTATTTATTACCATTATAGCACCCGATGGTGCATTGTATGCCAGTATTGCCAAACACATGGTGTTGCATAAAGATTATATTAACTTGTTTGCCGAAGGCCACGATTGGCTGGATAAACCACATTTTCCTTTTTGGATGGCGGCTATATCGTTCAACTGTTTTGGTTTTACAACCTGGGCTTATAAGTTGCCTGCCATTTTGTTTTTATTAATGGGAGCATATTATACCTACTTATTCGCAAAAAGCTTGTATAATAAAGAAGTAGCGGTATGGTCGGTAATTATTTTTTTAACCGCCGAGCATATCATTATATCCAACAATGATGTGCGGGCCGAGCCTTACCTAACCGGGCTTATAATTGCGTCTGTTTATCATTTTTATAGGGCGCACCAGCAAAAAAAAATTTGGCACCTTGTTATTGGAAGCTTATTTGCCGCTTGCGCTGTAATGACAAAAGGTATGTTTGCCCTTATCCCAATTGGCGGGGCAATTGCCGGCGAGTTTATCATTAAGCGGCAATGGAAACAACTTTTTAGCTGGCGCTGGTTGGTAGCAGCTATACTCATATTAATATTTATCCTACCCGAATTATATTGCCTTTATCAGCAGTTTGATTTGCATCCCGAAAAAATGGTTTTTGGTCGCCATGATGTATCTGGCATAAGATTTTTTTTCTGGGATAGCCAGTTCGGTCGATTTTTTAATACCGGGCCCATCAAGGGGCATGGCGATCCGTTCTTTTTTGTACATACTACTTTATGGGCGTATTTACCGTGGTCGTTGCTGCTGTTTGCGGCCATATTTCAATTCATAAAAAAAAATCGTGATAATGTGCATGCACAGCAATGGTACTGCTTCTGTGGCGCGCTGTTAACATTTCTTGTGTTTTCGGCTTCCAAGTTTCAATTGCCGTTTTACCTTAATATAGTCTTCCCGTTTTTCGCAATTATTACTGCCTGGTATTTGTATAATGTAATTCATACTAAAAGCCAGCGAGCTATTTTGATAGTTCAAATTATAGTTGCGGTACTGATGCTTGGTATCATTGCGGTACTTCAGTATTTTTTTAGGCCGGATAGCTTTACCTTATCAACAGGCATTGTATTATTTGCTCTGGTTGTTTTAATGTTTATACTGCCTCAAAAATTAACGACCATTGTTTACCAAAAAGCAGGTATAGTTACGCTGTTAGCGGCATGCATAGTTAATTTGTATTTAAATCGGGCGTTTTACCCTTCGTTATTACATTATCAATCGGCCAGTGAAGCCGCTATTTGGATCAACCAAAATAACGAAAATAAATTACCGGTGGTTCAATGTATCAGGGAAGGTGATTATGGATACCCTTTAGATTTCTACCTCGACCAACCATTATATACTATTAAAGAACAAGGCAAGGGGGCACTCCCAACAAAACCTTTTATAATGTATGCCCCACCAAATTATGTAGAGGCTTTTAAAATTAAAGGCTGGCACATACAACAGATAAAAACCTTTGACCGATACTGGATAACACGTTTAAAACCCGCTTTTATTAACCAAAACACACGAAGTACAACATTAGAAAAAGTTAACCTGGTTATAGTGCGGTAAGTGTTACGATTTCATTTTTTTTAACAATTGTTCAATAACCTTGGCAAAATTGGCATGTTCCAGTTGCTGACCCTTAAACTTTACCATTTCCAGATCATCACCGGGTTCTATTTTAAATTTTGACTGGTGTATGATCTCACCCTCGTCAAAATGCTCGTTAACAAAATGAATGGTAATGCCCGATTCTTCTTCTTTATTAGCTAATATGGCTTTATGAACATTATCGCCATACATTCCCTTGCCACCATATTTAGGGAGCAATGCCGGGTGAATATTAATAATTTTGTTAGGAAAAGCTTTTAGCAAAGATTCCGGAACCAACCATAAAAAACCTGCGAGTACAATAAGGTCTATCTGTAAATTTTTTAAAAGCCGTATAATGTCATCTGTTTCGTAAAACTCATGGCGGTCAAAAACATGGGCCGGTATTTCAAAATTATCTGCACGTTGCAGTACATATGATTCCGCGTTATTAGTCAAAATAAGTGCGACTTCCCCATCGGCACTTCGTTTAAAGTGCTCCATTACCTTCTGAGCATTAGAGCCTGAACCGGAAGCAAAAATGGCGATACGTTTTTTCAAGAAATTGCTTTTTTAAAGGTTTTTTTTCTAGAATAATTGTTTAACACTCCTAATTTAGTAAAAAAAATTAATTGGGATGTACATAGCCATAAACTGTAATATTTCGTACGGTTGTTGCTTTGTAATAAGTACTAATATCGCCTGTTTGCACTACTAATGAATATTGGCCCAGTGTAATAATGCGGGCGTCTTTGCTAAGCGTGTCTAACCCCTGTGATTTTAAAATGAGGCTATTGGGATCTATTTGCCAGGAGCCGTTTAATGTATTATTACATTTAAAATTTGAAAAAGTACAAGTATTGTCGTTTTTAAACACGACGGTTTGCGTGCAGTTGATTAGGACGGTATCGGCTTTAGTTTGTTTTTGCTGTACGTCGCCAACGAAATGAAAAATTTGTACCGAGGCCAATTGCCATTTGCCCTGGGTTAAAAAATAGGCAGGCGTATCATTATTGTCTTTTTTACATGAATTAACAAGTAAAATTAACATAACAGATCCTGTCAGTAAAAAAAAGTAAAGGGTATACCTCTCTAAAAAATGCACATGTCAAAATTAGGAAAACCTCCGATAATAACGGGATGCGCAGTTAAATATTTCAATATATAAGAGTATATAAACAAAACAGGGATGACTTTTTAACCCATCCCTGTTTTGTTTATATTTATTGTTTCGCAGCCCAGGTATCCATTTTAGCTTCAAAAACGGAAAGCGGCATGGCCCCATCTTTAAGTACCTGATTATGAAACTCTGCCAGGTTAAATTTACTGCCTAACTGTTTTGCATATTTGGTACGGAGTTCTCTAATTTTAAGCGCACCTAATTTATAGCTTAAAGCTTGAGCCGGGTAAGCCATATAACGCTCAATCTCGGCGGTTGCCCCCTGTAGGTCAATTTGTTCGTTCTCCATCATGTATTTAATGGCCTGCTCCCTTGTCATGCCTTTGCTATGTATAGCAACATCAACTACCAAGCGTATGGCACGGTGTATCTCATCGCCCAAAGCACCCATATGTTGATAAGGGTCGGTAAATAGGCCAAGTTCTTTTCCTAACGATTCACAATAAAGGGCCCATCCTTCAACATAGGCAGTTTCTCCAGGGTCAAAGCGCCTAAATTTTGGTAAAGCCAGGTTTTCCTGTGTTAATGAGATCTGATAATGGTGGCCGGGGATGGCCTCATGTAAAAATAACG
>JANXTT010000050.1 GCA_025352225.1 Mucilaginibacter sp.
CTTGCCTGAAATGCTTTAGCATCGTTAAAAGCATGGCCGCCATCACGTTGTTCGTTGCAATATATTGCAAAAGGGCCATAAAACTTTTTGAATGATTCGCCTGCAGCACAAGTAATACTTTGCCCATCGTAATGGTCGCCATTTAAATAGCAGTGGATAATATCCGCGCCATTAACCAGGTCGTGATACATAGGGCCCTCATTTAAAAATTCAAGGCTGGGGTAGGCTACAAAAATACCCCGTTGATTTACATCGCTGGCATTACCAACAACCGGATGCTCAAAAAGGGCGGTGCTATATTCATACTTACTATCAAATAATCCTTTTCTAACTCCGGTATTTAATTTTACAATTTCCTTTATTCCGGTTGGAGAAGCGTGTGCGAGGTCAAAAATTGATGGCACAACAAAATCCCTTACCCCGTCGCCATGAAAAGCATGTTCACATAGCCAGTCATTACCGTTTTTAGGATCTGGAGCCAGCCACCAGATCACCCGGTATTCCCCAACGCTAAAAGCCGGGTAGTTGCTCCTATGCTCCATGGTATTGTAAACATATAAGGCAAAGTCGCCGGTTTTTAATACATAATGGGCATCAACATCTATTGGTGTACCCGAGCCTGAGTAAGTACTTTTGAAGCTAACATCAACCAGGTTGGCATCCTGGTGTTTAATGGTGTATACGCAATTGCCGGGTGCGCCAAAACCATTGCTGCCGTTCCAGCTATAATAAGCCCCGCTGTGATTGCCGGCTTGTTGTAGCATTTCTACACCCTTAAAAACGAGGGATAAAACTTTAGCGCTCGATTTTTCGAAAGTGGCGTCAACATTGCCGTTGTTTAGTTCAACTGTAGCGCCATGATCTGTAAGTTTAACCTGTGCAAAAGATGATGCAACTGACAGGCAAATGATGGCCGCAATAAAACGCGACCGGAGTTTCCATACGGAATGGTTTAGTGTTTGTTTTTTCATAATTTTAGGTAAATGGTATATTGATTTAGTTTATTGGTGACAATAGGTAAGGCATGCAAAAATTATCTTTTTAACAATAGCAGTTAAAATATTCAGGGGTTAAAAAAATATTCAAAATCAATTATTTAATACTTTTAAAAGATGCAGATGCTCTATTTCAATGTATTAAGTATTTTATATTATTATAATTGGCGGGGTAAACATATAGATAGATTTTATTATAACTATCCTGCACCATCCTGAATTGTAAGTTTTTTGTTACAATTGTAATAATTGGGGTTTCAGTTACCTGAATAACTATTACAAAAAAAGCCGCTAAACTAAAGTTAGCGGCCGCTTATAAAGATTTTTTTGATGATATTACTGATATTGAATATATATTGGATTTGGCTTTAATTTTAAAACCTCTTCGGGTGTCATCATATGGTTAGGGGCCTTTTTAATGTCGTTTTTATAAAACAACTTGAAGCCTGTAAACTGAACAGGTTCTTTAACTATCCAATCACGATAAGTGCCCTGTTTAAGTTCTGGTTCTCCCCAGCCATCCATATCCATAACAAATTGTATTTCAGGATGAAGCTTTATGCTCTTAACATTAGTTACCATTTTCCGTGTAAAACGGTGCAAAATAAAGATTTTTGGAGGCAAATTATATTTCTTTACCAAACTGGCCAAATAGTTAGTAGTAAAATTAATATCTGTAGCATCATATGTACCAATTCTTTTGCCCGGTACACTGCCTTCCTTCATCGAAAATTCGGGGTCTATTCCCAAATGAACGTTTGGCATTTGCAGGTATTTTTCCAACCGGGGGATTTCCTTTTGCACATTGCTAAAACCTACCTGAACATCTAAAAAAACAATAGCATTTACTTTTTTCGCGATGTTTAAAATACTGTCTATTTGCTTAAAGGGCATGCGCATATTGTGCAGCCCGTCTTTTCCGGGTGCGCCCTGCGCGGTTACACAAATATAATGCAATGCAGGTATAGTAGGTGTTTTAGGATCGGCTTTTTCCCACCGTTTTTGTTCCATTTTTAGTTTGGCCAGCATTTCTTTTGGTGGCAGTTCACCTAAAATCCCCATTTTTTTAGAGTACAAATTGCCATAATACGCAATTACACGTTTAAATGGCAATATAGCACCGGGTAGCGGGTACGGTGTTTTTTTTACCGGCCAACGCCCAGAGGTATCGCCATGAGCGAGCCTTTTCATTAATGAATCGTAAAGCGGCTTATCCAGTGGTGGATAGGTTATCTTTTTTGCTGTAGTGTCTTCGCTTTTTGGGGCAGCTGGGGTTATTGCTGTTGCAGGTGTAGCTTTTGCAGATGCTTGCCCGCTTTTACCGTTTGAGGTACAGTTGCCAAAAATGGCAATAGATGCCGATAAAGCGAATACAGATAAGGTTTGTTTCAATTTCATTTATGTTAATTAGGTTTGGTGTAGCCTATCGGGTGCAATATAGCACCATTCTTTCAACTGATGTGTTTATAATTTTCAACAATGGCATTCAAATTAACATTTTGATACCTTTAAAAAATTGATTTTAATCAGGAGGTTTTTAGGATTTGTGTTTACAGAATTTTCCAAAAACGCCCAGAGGTAATTTGGAGCCTGCTGTAGCCTGCAAATACAATTCACCTATTTCAAGGTTTTGAACATTGGGATGTGCGCTTTGAATCAAATTTTGCACAATTACCGATGAGAAACCAAGCGAATACGTGTTCAGTATTAAAAAGTGCTCTTCGGGGTCGAGTAGTTTAACAACATCGTGCATCATTTCGTTCAAGCTATCTTCCAGTTTCCATTTTTCGCCATTGGGGCCATGCCCGTAGGCTGGGGGGTCAAGTATTATGCCGTTATAAATTTTACCTCTCTTTAACTCGCGTTTTACAAATTTTAACGCGTCTTCCACCATCCATCGAATATTATCAAGGCCCGAAAGTTCCATATTCTCATTGGCCCAACTAACTACTTGTTTAATGGAATCAACATGGGTAGTATCGGCCCCTGCCGCGCGTGCTATTAATGAGGCCCCGCCGGTATAAGCAAACAGGTTTAGCACTTTAGGCTGTGGGGTTTTAAATTTCTTAACGTTTTCTGAAATATAATCCCAATTAACGGCTTGCTCAGGAAACACACCCACGTGTTTAAACGAAGTTAATGCCAGCCGTAAGCGTATGGTTACATTTTTATTTTGGTATTCAATATTCCAGCGGTCGGGCAGGCTGGCATTTTTTTTCACCCACTCTCCCGATGTGGCCGAACGCCCTTTAAATTTAATATGATGCTGACGTTGCCAATCTGCCTCTGATAAGCCCTTGTTCCACACGGCCTGGGGCTCCGGGCGAATGAGGATCAGGTTGCCAAACCGTTCCAGCTTTTCAAAATCGCCACAATCAATCAGTTCGTAATCTTTCCAGTATGTTGGTGTAAGTAATTGGATCATTATTTTCTAGTTGTGCGTTCCCTGTTTTCAGTTGCATGTTAATTGTGTTTACGCACTATACTATATTAACATTTTTGCAAATATAGATATATTAGGATGGAAGATGAATATTCAATTGCCAATTGAAAAATATCAGCTCTGGTGCTTATTAGTTAGTATCAAGTCGCTAGTATCAAGTATTTTTACAGGACATGGGTATTTGTCGGTGTTTTTAAAATAGTATCAAGTAGTTAGTATCAGGTATCTAGTATTTTTTTTTAAGAGGGAACATGGGTAAAAATGGGTGTTTTTAATTAGTATTAAATATATTTTTTGTCTTGCTACTTGATACTAACTACTTGCTACTAAAACAGGACATGGGTAAAAATGGGTGTTTTTAATTAGTATTAAATATATTTTTTGTCTTGCTACTTGATACTAACTACTTGCAACTAAAACGGAACATGGGTAAAAATGGCAATGTCGTTAAGTTAAGGAAAAATGGGGTGACCACAGTTTAAAGAACCGGATAAAACCCGGTTCTTTAAGTCGACAAAAACAAAACTGTGGTATGGATGTAAACATAAAGATCATTGCTGA
>JANXTT010000054.1 GCA_025352225.1 Mucilaginibacter sp.
TCAGCAATGATCTTTATGTTTACATCCATACCACAGTTTTGTTTTTGTCGACTTAAAGAACCGGGTTTTATCCGGTTCTTTAAACTGTGGTCACCCCATTTTTCCTTAACTTAACGACATTGCCATTTTTACCCATGTTCCCTCTCTCTGAGTATCAAGTAGCTAGACTTTGGAAAACACGCTTGCTACTAATTAAAAATACCCATTTTTACCCATGTCCCGTTTTTTGGGTGTGTATAGGCTAACTACTAAAAACTTAAGGAACAAAGCGCAGGCAAAATTAAATGGCAGTATGGTTACTTCTGTTTTTTGAACCAAGGTACAAACACGCTGGTAGTTTGTTGATAGGCTTTGTATAGGTCGCCTTTGGAGCGGATAGATTGGTCTTCGGTAGCAGGTATGCCCGTTACCTTCAATAATAAATAGAGTATAACCAGCGGACTAATAACTGCCAGATAACCATATGGCGATGCCAGTGCAAAAATGAAATAGGCTACCCATATTAGCCATTGGAGGAAATAGTTGGGATGCCGCGAATAATTCCATAATCCTGTATTACAAACTTTGCCTTTGTTGGCGGGGTTGTTTTTAAACGTTTTTAACTGCCAGTCGGCAATGGTTTCGCCTAAAAACCCAATCAGCCATATGCATGCTCCGGTAAATTCTAATATAGAGAGGTTTTTATTAGTATTGGCGGTAATAATAAAAAATGGGATAGCTAAAAAAACATTAGAGAATGCTTGCATCTGAAAGAACCAGAAAAATTTCCTATCGGGATGAGGTGCCCATTCTTTACGGAGCTGTTGATAGCGCCCTTCTTCCTCGCCCAAATGGCTAACTATACGTATCATTAAATGCATGCCCAATCTAATACCTGCAATGGCTACCATTAAACATATCAATAACTTACGGGTATCATGGCCATGGGCCATCATATATAATAGAACAGCTATTACAGGAAAATTGAAAGACCAGAAAATATCAACTACACCGGCATTTTTGATTTGGTTGGCCCAAATCCATACCAAAACCATTATACTAGAGCATACAATTGTAGTTATAATAACTAAACTTAAAATTGAGCTATAATCCATTTTGTTTAGTAAAAAGTTCTTTCAATCCTTCGTTGGGCTTAAGCCTAAAAAGCTGGATAAGTATATAACTACAAGTAGCAATACTACCTAAAGCAACAAGCATTACCAGCCAGATAATTTTAGATACTATGCCGCGTTCTTTATAACAGAGCCATAAATAAATTACAATTACATTGGTGTAAAAATCCCAAAGGGTGGCACGCATCCAGGGTATAGTGCCCAAAAAATCCCATTCTTTAAAAAGGTTGCTTTTTATACTGGTGCTAATTACTACATAGCATATCCAAAGTAATAATACACTAAACAGTATTTTAAGCATTTTTATCATGAGCCTTTTCTAAGTTGGATAATACGAAGGATATGCAACACTTTAATTATAGGATAAGTTGGATCAAGTTCGAACCATTTTTTGGCGAAGTTGGCATCATTTGGTTTTTTATGGTGATTATTCTGAAACAATTCACCAAGCATTAAAAAATCTAATGGTATACTGTTTTTGCTATGATCATCGTTATCAAAATTTGAATAACCATATTTATGACCACACCAGTTTACAATAGCTCCATGTAATGGCCCCATCACTATATGTATGGGTAATAATAAAAACATCCACCAATATGTGGCAAAGTGAACATAAAAGGCAATGTAAAATGCTATAAAAAATATCCGGGTTATCCATAAATCGCCTATACGATCAATAAAGGCCCAGCTTGGGTATCGATCAATAAACTGCGCTTCGGGCTCGGTTTTATGATTGCGATAAGAGAGATAGATATTTTTGGTTTGGATCATCAATCCCCAAACATCTTTAATAAAATGCGGCGAGTGCGGATCTTTCTCCGTATCACTATAAGCATGGTGCATCCGGTGAATAATCGCGTACGCGCGCGGGTTTAAAAATGATGACCCTTGTGAAATAAAAGTGACCATGTAAAAGAACTTCTCCCAAAACTGATTCATTCTAAACATCTTATGAGAGGCATACCGATGAAGAAAAAAAGTTTGTGAGAAGAGTGAAAAAAACCAATGGCAAAGAAAAAACACTAAAATGATCATAACGGTTATCAATTATTTAAATTACGTATTTATATACGATACGGTTTATAAAACACAAAAATAGTATTTACGTATGGTTTGCTCAAATAAATGTAACATTGTGAGGTTGATCTGTCAAATACATGATATAAGTGTTCCATTCTAAAAAAACCAATCATTATACTAATGGCTTTTAAGGGCAAATTACTGGCAATTAGCTGGTTAATTCCCGCTAAAAAAATATTAAAAAACAACTTGCAGTATATACCTAATAACCCTATATTTGCACCACCTTAATCGGAAGCGATTAATGATTCCGTAGCTCAGCTGGTAGAGCATAACACTTTTAATGTTGGGGTCCTGGGTTCGAATCCCAGCGGGATCACAGAAGCGAACAGAATACCAGAGTTCGCATCCGTTTTTGAAGTAAGAGTCTCTTGAAAAAGAGGCTCTTTTTTTGTTTAAAGGCGGTTTTTGAACTCTAAACCAACTTTCCACAATTACTTTACTCCGCTTTTCTTAAAAATTTCAGTACAAGTTAGTTCAATCTAATTCAAAGTAATCGGTACCCTATTCGGTACTCCATTGC
Organism: Mucilaginibacter sp.; assembly: GCA_025352225.1. Classification (GTDB taxonomy): domain Bacteria; phylum Bacteroidota; class Bacteroidia; order Sphingobacteriales; family Sphingobacteriaceae; genus Mucilaginibacter. Next base: position 2,719 of record JANXTT010000054.1, read on the forward strand.
TTATACCGAATTTAGGAGTACCGAATTGCACTGTACACTTGTATCAGTTTGATTTTCAGTTTAAAAAACATGGTTTCACATTAAAACTAAAAACACATGAAAGTAAATGAAGATCTGTCTATTTTATTTTGGCTTAAAAGAGAAAAGGCAACAAAAGAAGGATTAGTCCCTATCTACGTCCGCGTCACGGTGAAAGGTGATCGAGACAATTTTTCTTCAGGAAAAAAAATTCACCCTGAATTTTGGGATGAGGAAACCGGAACAGCATTTGGTGGATGTCCTGATGGAAAAATGATAAATAGCTACATCACTAAAACAAAGGCCGACCTTGAACGACATTACAACCAGCTGGCTGGTGTTAACAAAAAGATAAAAGCCGCAATGATTAAGGAAGCCTATATGCCTAAACAGGTTTTACAAAAATCATTAATGCAGGCATTCAAACTGCATAACGATGAATTTGCAGAAAGAGTAAGTAAGAATAAAGGCAGCAGCGGCACTTTGGCGAGATATGAGCGACTAAAAGATAAGGTACAGGACTTTCTAAAGAAAAAATACAAACTGGCCGATATGGCCTTAGAAGATATTGAAATGGCACTCGCTGTTAATTTTTTTCATTATATGACGATGGAAAACATTAGCGACAATACAGCGATGAAATATGTTAAAACCTTAAAGCAAATCATTGATCGTGCTATAGATGAAGGCTGGATAAAACATAACACGATATCAGGTTTTAAGTGCACCTACAAAGACCCTGACAGGGAAACACTTGAAATGCACGAGTTAGTTGGAATGTATGAAAAAGAAATTGCTGTAGAACGTTTAGCCGAGGTGCGGGATGTATATGTATTTTGTTGCTTTACGGGCTATGCTGGAGATTCTGATGAATGTGACCACTCCATTCCGGCGCAAGCTGACCACCCATTCCGGGCGAAACTGACCAGGGCATTCCGGGGGAAATTGACCACCCCAAACGCGTAGCAAATGCTGTAGAAGTAACCATCTTTTTGAGGGCAAAGACACCTTCGTAAAGCATGGCCAACTTAACAATCAGCATGAGTAAGATTAGAAAGATACTAAAGATGTACAGCCAGCAGCGGGCGATAATGACCATAGCTGCCCAGGCCGATGCATCGAGAAACACCGTAAAGAAGTACATAGCAGCTTTTAATGACAGCGGCTTTACCTTTGAAGAGGTTAACGCACTGAACGACAAAGAGCTGGAAGATTTGTTCGGTAAAAGCAGGGAACACCCGCCTAACGCACGTATGCAGTCCATGCTGCGCTGCTTTCCCCACGTCGATAAAGAACTCAAACGAACTGGCGTTAACCGGCAGATGCTATGGGAAGCCTACTATAAAGAGTTTCCTGACGGCTACCAATACAGCCAGTTTTGTTTTTATTATAACCAATGGAAGGCCAGAGTAAACCCGACCATGCACATGGATCACAAGGTCGGTGACAAGCTGTACGTTGACTTTGCCGGTGAAAAGATGAGCTATACGGACAAGGAAACCGGGGAGATCATACCTGTAGAGGTTTTTGTAGCTATTCTGGGTGCCAGTCAGTTAACCTATGTAGAGGCTGTTATGAGCCAGCAAAAGGAAGACTTTATAGCGGCCTGCGAGAATACCCTGCACTTTATCGGCGGCGTTCCCGCCGCCATTGTGCCGGATAACCTGAAAGCTGCAGTAACCAAAAGCAGCCGCTATGAACCTACCCTGAACGAAACGTTTGAAGACTTCGCCGACCATTACGGTACAACCATTCTACCAGCGCGGGCGTACCGCCCGCGCGATAAGGCATTGGTAGAAGGTGCCGTTAAGATCATTTATACCAAGATCTACGCCCCTTTAAACAAACATGTCTACCATTCTTTAACAGAACTCAATACAGCGATCTGGCAGGCCCTGGAAGTCCATAACAGCCAATTGCTTAAAGGTCGCAACTACAGCAGAAAGCTACAGTTTGAAGAGATAGAGCGCCAAACCCTGGCACCACTGCCTGTTCTGCGCTACCAGTTCAAAAAGCAATTCCAGGCCAGGGTGATCAAGAACGGCCACGTTAACCTCGGCCCGGACAAGCACTATTACAGCGTTCCTTACCGCTATATCGGCAAACGGGTCAAGCTGTTATACTCGCGCACCATTGTAGAGATCTACTCCAACTATGAGCGTATCGCATTGCACCCTCGCAATAAAAACCCTTATGGCTATACCACTGACAAAGAGCATATGGCCAGTACCCACCGCTTTAAAAGTGACTGGACACCAGATATGTTTTTGGATTGGGCAGCCTCCATTCATGAGGATGTCAGGCTGTATATCCTTCAGATACTGGAACGTAAACAACACCCGGAACAGGCTTACAAGTCCTGCCTGGGGGTACTCGGCTTTGCTAAAAAAGCAGGGAATGAACGGTTAACAGTGGCTTGCCAGCGGGCATTGAGTTACGGCGTCTATAACTATAAAACGATACAAACCATACTGGAAAACAAGATGGATAACTATGAGGAAAGCTTATTTGCCGATGAGTTGCCTATGCCTGATCATGGTAATATCCGGGGAGAAGACTATTACAAATAACCATTTAAAACAACAATAACATGAACACAAGCACCTTAGACAAACTGCGGAAGATGAAGTTCTTCGGCATGTTCCATGCCTTTAAAAGCAGCATGGAAACCGGTAAAACAAATGAGTATACAGCGGATGAACTACTGGCCCACCTGGTGGAAGCTGAATGGGATGACCGGCAAAACAGGCGTATTGAACGCACCATCCTTTATGCCAAGTTCCGCTATAAAGCTGCTATAGAGGACGTTCATTACCATGCTGACAGAAGTATCGACCGCAACCAAATCATGCGCTTGGCGGACTGTACGTTTATTGACCGCTTCGAGAACCTGCTAATCACCGGAAGCACCGGTATCGGTAAAAGCTATGTGGCTTCTGCTATAGGCTACCAGGCCTGCATATTGGGCTACCGTGTATTATACACCAGTACGCCCAAGCTATTCGCTAAACTGAAGATGGCAAAGGCAGACGGCTCCTATATCAAGGAGATCGCCAAGCTTGAACGGCAGCAACTGCTGATACTGGATGACTTCGGCATCCAACCTTTTGACGCACAAAGCAGGGCTGCCCTGATGGAGATCATTGAGGACCGGCATGGAAAGACCTCGCTGATCATTACCTCACAACTGCCGGTTAGTAAATGGTTTGAAGTAATTGGTGAAAAAACGATTGCTGATGCTATCCTTGATCGGATCGTTCATGATGCACACCGTATAGAACTGAAGGGGGAATCTATGAGAAGAAAACGTAGTGTTGAACCGGAAAACAACCACTAATGAAATTACCTTTTAAATAACTATTTTTGTACATGCTTTTATAGCATTTGCTGCAACCCAAAAGTCAGCTAACCCAGTGGTCAATTTGGCCCGGAACAGGGTGGTCAACATCTCCATAATATACAGCATAGTCTTCCCATTTGGCGAGTTTACCTTCACAGGTATCACAGAGCAGGTATTCGCGGATGCCCTTTTGCTGAATGCGCGAACTGCTTCGGTCCATTTCCTCCAAATCAAGTTTCAGCGTATAGAACCTTTTGGGGTCCTGGTCATAAACGTTCTGGTACATGAACTCGGGCAGGATATGCGACTGGCGCAGGTTTTTGGGGAGCTGGCAGAGCCGGCAGGTTCCTTCCATGGTTTTGCTGTTTAAGTTTTTTGATTGCGATCAAGCTAGGTCAAACGGCGTTTCAGGTGAAAACCGGTATTGCTGAGCGAGGAACCGGTCAGCATCAGCGCCAGTCCCGGATAGATGGCCCATTCGTATTTCAGATAAGCGCAAAGGAACAGGCTGAAGAATAGGCCGAGGGTGTTGAGGAGGATGGGCGCGTAATGGCGAGAACGGCTTGCGCGGTAGATCAGTACGGCGTAATTGATGGCGATCATCCCGATAAATACGGCCAGCCAGTTACGGTTATAAGAGAGTAAGGGCGAGCCGGAAATGCCGAGTGCGCTCATGTAGACTGCCCAGCATAAGGGGCATTTGGGGAAAAAGGCGACCAGGAAAGGAAAGAGTCCGGCACCGATGGTGCGCAACAGGTTTTTGCCCCATTGGAAAGCTTCGGATAGCTTGCCGGATTTTGCGTTTTGGCGGGACAGTTCCTGTCCGATAGCGTGCATCACTTCTGCCGGTTGCCATTGTTTTCTTGTAAAGGTCTGAAATATCTCGCCGTTGGCATTGGTCAGGTAGACTTCGATGCGGTGCTGGTTAACGATGGAACCGATAAAGGAAACGCCGTTACGGAAATGTGCTTTGACGGCATCAAAGTCTTTGGGTACCCGGATGAGGCGGTTGCCGGCGGAGAAAGCAAAGCCGCGTTGCTCGCCGTAATTTTTTAGTTTTTCGGCCGTATCATGGGCGGCATCATAGGTAATGCCGATTATCTGGATCGGTGCACCGGGGAATTTTTCCGGGCATTCCCGGCTGAGTTGCGCCAGGTTGCTAACTGTCAGCGAGCATTTAAAAGGGTTATCGCAGCGGGTGTAAAAGAAACTGAGCACGGTGATATGTCCTTGGAGGTGGTTTTCCAGCTGGAAGGTTTTACGCTCCTGATCCTCGGCGGTTGCAATGAGGTGTTTTGTTTTCTGATAAGAGTTTCTGATGTTGGCCGCGGGGACGGTACAGCAGGTTTGTGCTGGGGATCCCTGAAGCGTTTGGATCGTTTGCCTGAGGTCTTCGAGAATGGCGGACAATAGAATTGCTTCGTTATCGCCCAGCAGTTGGTTTAAGCTATTGAGTTCGCTTGCCGTTGCCTGCCTATACCAGCGGAGCGTCGCCAGTATCTCTTTCAGGGCTGTGGTATAGTCGGTTAATGGCCAGCGGGGTTTATAGGTAGTATAGCTCAGCGCGTCATCTTTGAGCCGGATATGGTCGAAAGCGGTGAGCAGGGATGGTATGGCCACTTGGCGGGGGTTTCTGGAACCCCTCAAAGCTTTGCAGGCACCGCCGATGAGGTAGGCGTTCCGTTCGTTTTCGAGGATATTGAGGATATAGGGAAAGGCATCGGGCGGTGTCCCGGCGATTTCCATGGCGGCGAGCGCATAACCCCGAAGGCGGACGACGGCATTGGCGCTTTTACCCCGGAAGGCGGGATGATCCTCGGCTAGCAGTTCCAGTAGCAGCGGGCGGTACAGCTTTTGCGTCTTGGCGGCTTCGATGGCGCGCGCGAGTTCGTCCTCGTTTAGCTGGTCGCCTGCGGCTGTTGGGCGGTGGGGTAAGACTTTGGTTAAGGCCGGGGCGCCCATGTTTATTCGCTTTGCGTGGCCAGATCCGAATTGTCCTGGTAATTCTGCACGGCCTTTAAGAGGCCAGGCGAAAGTTTCCGGGTTTTCAGGATATCTACTTGCTGGTTGAATTCCAGGCCCATGCTGCTGGCGGTAATCTGCGGATCCTGCGTGATGGTGGTCAGCAGCAAGGATTTCAGGTCGTCGTACTCTGTATGGTCGGTGATGGCATTGGCGGCAAAACTTTTGAACTCTTCCGGAGCAAAGGACTGAACAGCCAGGGCGCTTGATGAGCGGACGTCTTTCAATTCGCCTTTATCTTTCAGGCGGTCCAGCAGGAGGTCCTTGGAGTTGGGGTCGAGCGCGAGTATCCGGGCGGCTTCGATCTTGGTTTGGGCGTTGGGCGGGTTTTCCAGTAGTTTTTGCAGCAGCGGGTATTGTTCAGCATGAATATCATAGCCGAGCAGCTGTACGCCTCTTTCGGGCGGCACCAATGCTTTCCCGGGTTCTTCCAGGCCTTCGATCACACGGCGCTGCAGATATTCATCCTTGAATTTACCGAGTACACCCATGACCTGGTCGCGGATCACCGGCTCGGGATCGTCCATCAAACCTCGTAAAGCGGCGAGGTAGGCCGGCAGGTATTTATTAAATTTAACTTCCAGGAAGGTGCTTTGCTTGAGGATGTTCAGGGCGCTGATGCGCATGGGCAATATTTCTTCCCGATCCTGCAGGATACCGAGGACCAGTTCGAAGATGTCCTGACGTTCAAAAAGCAGTCCGGCGATCTTGACTAAAACAAGGCTGCGCCAGCTGACAGGTTTGGCGCGTTCGAGAGCCGCGGCCTTGAATTGTTCAGCCAGGTCCGGGTCGCTGATATCGGGCAGGGCCAGTAAGATATCTTCGCCGGCTTCGGCCACCGGCTGGGTTCGGATGTGCTGCAGGGCATTGGCCTGGCGCTCCTGCTCCGCTTTAAGTTCCTGATCGATGTTCAGGCGGTATTGTTCTACTTCTGTTGTCATCTTTTTCGAGTTTAAAGCTTATTGTTCATAGGGAATGTTATCGTAATCAAATCCGAGATAAGCGCGGGCATCGTGTTTGCCCTGATAATCGATCATATCAGCGAGCCTTGGGCTGATGCCGGGCGCCGGTACTTCGGGGCTGCCGGGCATGCCATTACCGGGCGGTGGAAAGTTGGGCCGCGGCGGGGTATGCACATTGTTCCAGGGCCAGAGGGTGTCTTTCAGGTTATGCCCGATGCGGATGGAACCGGGTGTGCCAGCGGCACCGAGAAACGGATAAGTGGCGGTGCTGGCCAGGTCGGTGCGTTTGTATTGGGACTGCCACCTGGCCCATAGCCGATCAACATTGGTATGCAAAAGGTAAAACAAAGGGTCTTTAGGGGCGGTGGCGGGGTTACTGATCGAACCGTTGAAACTGTTATGGGCGCTGCCATGGGGATCGCCTTCCATGGCGGTGAACTGCACGAACTGGTTGCTGATGGCGATGGTCTGGCTGTCATTCCGGACGACTTCGCTAGCTTTTTCGGTTGCGGTCTGAAACTTGGGGGTACGGATGATGCCGACATCGGTATCGGTCTTCCAGGTGCGGAAAGGATGGGCATCGGTAAATTGTACATTGCCGAGGTTGCCGCTGATACCCATGAACGCCAGCGTAAAAATATTGGGCGCGGGGGTGTCGAACTTCCAGTAAGGCAGGGTGACGCTGGGGATGATGGCTTGCAGCTGCCGTTCTAGGTCGAGCAGGTAAGCGCGGTGCCAGGGCAGAAAGCCGTAATTGCCATGGGCCTCGGCGAGCGAGGTTTGGACGTGCATATCCCGGAAGGGCTGGAATTTGCCTGAAGAATTAAGGATGCCAAAGGCCTGCACAAAACGGTCACGTTCGGCATCGCTCAGTTTGTTGGCATCTTTTCTGACGCGGATCATGAGTTCGAGTTGACCGACGACGGCATGGGTCGCGGCATCGGCGACCAAGATGACGGTGTCCTTATCATTGCTGCTGGGTGAACCGTATTTGCCGGCGACAAAAAAGCTGACGGGTGCCACGCCGGCGGTGAGCTGCAGGGTATCGCTGTAGGCACCGTTCTCGGTTAAGGAGAAGATGACTTTGCCGCCCCCAGCCGGGCCGTTGTTGCTCAGCAACAAATTGACGTTGGCGGTACCCGCGGGGATATTACTTAGAGCCAGGCTGCAGGGTACCGGCCGCCAGCTGATATAGGGCAATGAATTGGTCGAAAAAAGGGTGAGCTGTGCATTCATTGTTTGTGATAATTTGCGATGGAACAAATATTGTTTAGGACAAGGCTAATATACTAATTTATAAACATTTACAAATAAAATGAAAGAAATAATATGGGTCGCAAGCTTATTATTCTGTACGGAAATAAGCGGGATATTTTCCGGGTGTCAGGCAGCGAAAAAAGGCCATTAGAATTTTACAATATCTGACCGAATTTAAAATAGGAATAGGCCAGGCAAAAAAGGATAAGCATTACAACCAAAACAACCAGAATCATTCGTGCAGCAGACGCCACCGAATAGGATAAATGATGAAACGTGGTGCTGGCAAATTGAAGGTAACGGCAGTAATTGAACTTCAAAAATCGATAAATGAGTTGATTTCATCAAACCTTTACCGGATAATCCAGGAATTTTTCACCAACACGTTGAAACATGCCATGGCGAGACAGGCCAGGATTGAACTATCACTTTTTTATTTCCATTATCAATTTTTAAGTTTTACGGTTTTTAATTAAATCGTTTTTTGTACGTATGATTTTTGAGGTGGCGCGATGGGTGCACTTTATAGTGTTTTATCCACCTCTCCATCTGATACAGAACTACAGTCATCTTTTATTTTAATTCTGTTTATTTAAGCAGGAACCACAGTCGTCATTTGGGTCTGAATGATTTACGGTACAATTAAATGTTAGGTATTATTGCAGGGAATACTAATTATAGCACAGCAATATTTACTAACTTTGACCCTGCGGTAAATACTAATTACAACACAGCAATGTTTACTAATTTCATCACAATGGTATTTGCTAATTATAGCACAAGAACAATCATATTTAAATTTTAAATTGGACGAATTATGGCAACACCAAGAGAAAAGTTTGCTGAAGCATTGAAGTTACTAAAGGTACTTCAGGACAAAGGGCATGTAGCCATACACACCGATGAAATCCCCAACCGAGTTCATAGGGAAATCCTTCTAAAAAATGGCTTTCTTAAAGAAGTAACCAAGGGATGGTATATTGCTGCAGACCCAATGGAAAGGGATGGCGAAACCACCTCGTGGTACAGTTCATATTGGGACTTTTGTGCCAAATTTCTTGAATATAAATATGATTCTGATTGGTGTTTGTCGGCAGATCAATCAGTACTTATACACGCTGGTAACTGGTCTGTACCACCACAGTTATTTATCCGGTCACCACATGCGAATAACAAACCAACACCGTTACCTCATAATACCTCGTTGTTTAACCTGAAAACAGATCTCCCAACCGGGAACCAACTGATAATTGAACGAAGAATAAGAATGTACAACTTGCAAGCTTCATTAATTTATAGTACCGCAAGCATGTACGGTAAAAGCAGTATAGATGCCAGGACTGCTTTGTCTTTAATAAGAGATGCTTCGGAACTATTGCCAGTGCTCTTGGAAAATGGACACACTAAAATAGGTGGCAGATTGGCTGGTGCATTTAGAAATATTCAAAGGGACAGAATAGCAGACCAGATCATGGAAACCATGAAACAGGCTGGCTATGATATTCGTGAAGAAGACCCTTTTGAAAATAAACTGGCCATTAATCTGTCCACCCGCGATCGTTCTCCTTTTGTAAACAGGATCAAGCTAATGTGGCAGCAAATGAGAGAAGTAGTTATAAAAGACTTCCCAGTGACCCCAGGTATCCCAAAAGATCATGAAGCCTATCTGAAAAACGTCGAGGAGGTTTACGTGACGGATGCTTACCACTCTTTATCTATTGAGCGGTACAAAGTAACCCCTGAATTAATTGAGCGGGTTAGCACCGGACAATGGGACAATAACGCAACCGAACAAGATAAAAAACAAAAAGATGCGATCGCAGCACGCGGGTATTATCAGGCGTTTCAAGTAGTTAAAGAAACCATATTCCAAGTATTGAATAATGCAAATCCCGGTAGCCAAAGTGAAAAAGATCACCAGAGATGGTATCGGGAACTCTTTGATCCGAGCGTAGCTGCTGGTATTTTGAAAGCAGCAGATCTCGCAGGTTATCGCAGCCACCAGGTTTTCATTGGTGGCTCCAAGCACGTGCCATTAAGTGTAGATTCGATGCGCGACGCTATGCCGGTACTATTCGAGTTGCTTGAGGCCGAAGCTGAAGCTTCTGTAAGGGCGGTCCTTGGTCATTTTATTTTTGTATTTATACATCCTTACATGGACGGGAACGGGCGGGTGGGCAGATTTTTAATGAATATAATGTTTGCGTCCGGCGGTTATCCATGGACAGTAATCCCTGTTGAGAAAAGATCGGAATACATGTCAGCCCTGGAAAAAGCAAGCACTGAATCGGACATAAGTGCCTTTTCAAAATTCATTGCATATTTAGTAAATGAAGGGCTAAAAGGCACACCAGTAGCAACTCTGCCCGGAACGAAATAAAAAAATGCGATAGGCACATAAGTGAATAGCGTGATGTGAGCCGCTTTTGACCGGATCGTATCAGTGGTTACCACAATTTATTGAAGATAAGTTATTTAAAACAGTCATATCATTAGTGATGCAGCTAGCGGAGATCACGATAGCCCGACAGTTATCACCGATGATGCTGTAAATGATGCTGTAAGTGATGCTGTAAATATTCAGGTACGAGATAGGTTAGTAGAAAAATTAAAATGGATTCGAAAGCATAGTGGTGTAGCAATCAAATGTGGTAAAATTATAATAACGAAACGGGGTATTTATATAATAATCGATTAAGGTATATACCTGGCGAAATCAGATTAGTTACCTCCTTATATATGATCAAACCACAATACAAATCACTGATTAATATCATATTAAGTATTAATATGATTCGCATTTTAGATTTATTATATTGCATAATTAATTGTTTTTTATTACCTTAGCCATACGATTTCAGGTTACAATACCTATTCCGTAACCCGGCGTTGTTTGATAGAAAAAGATAATTGATAATCAATTAGTTAAAGATATAGGTTCGAGCCGAGGTGGGACACTTTTTTATCGAAAAACAGCCTTTAAGGTACCTTTATGGCTGTTTTTTGTTTAGCAAAAGCCAATAACCCACAACTGACCTAGCCTTTTTTGCAACTTTGAAACTTTTTGTTTCGTAAATAATACTGACTGTTTCGCATGAAAAGCGAATTTAACCAAAGCATCATTTCCTTTAAGATCATCATTAATCCGTTAGAGCGAAAGGAAGGTATGCATACAAAACATCCTAGAGTGAAGATCAATAAAAATAGACTTTTTTTAAGGTATGGCCAGGTGATCCTATCCGGCTTGATCCTAATAAACCTTTTTGCTTGTAAAAAGGATGCCATTACAAAGCCGCAGCTAATCAATATTAAGGCGGGTTTGCTAAATAGTATAAACGCCTTGCGTGCCAAAGGTTGTCATTGCAGTATAGATACTATAACGCCGGTAAAACAGGTAAGCTGGAATGATAGCCTTGAAAAGGCTGCGGCAGCTCATGCTATGGATATGTATAATAAAAACTATTTTGAACATATATCGCCACAGGGCATTACACCGGGCGACTGGGCTAAACAGCAAGGTTATAACGCCGTAAGCCTGGGTGAAGACATTGCCCAAAACTATGAGACCATAGACGCTACCATAACAGCCTGGAAGGCCAGCCACGAACATTGCACCGTAATGATGGACTCTGTTTACAGGGAGGTAGGTGCCGCGCGATATGGCAATTACTGGGTTATGCTGCTTGGCAGGCGTTGATTGTCAATAACTTATTGTAATTACTACGCCAAAGCTTTTAAAAAAAAGAGGTTGCTCCATATTTTACGGGCAACCTCTTTTGCTTTGTTACAAGTTGAAACGAAAGTTTACCTACTATGGAATTAATATGCGTTTAGCGAGTAACTGTTACATGTAAAGTTTAGCTGTTGCGAATTTGTCGATGTAAATTCGCATCCAAAACCTACTCTGGATAGGGTTCTGTTATAGAAGTTATAACCCCAGTTGGTGTTTTTATCGATCCACTGTATCATAGCCTTCATATCTACATAACCGCTGGTGTTCTGGCTGGTAGCTACAAAGCTTATACAATCATGATCGGTATGTCCGCGGGCGATATTATAAGTGCGGCCGCCTACATTTACATTGGTGTACGCCCAAACAGGCCCGTTTGAATTGTAGCTGTATGAAATAGGCGATGAGTTTTTCCATTGCTCCCAAACCATTATTTCATAGTTATAATTATCAAACCAGAAATCATAAGCTACGTCCCAAACGCCTAACCACTGCGACATGGAGAAATTGTAGTTAGAGTTTAAAGCACTCATACTACCAAATCTTTTGTTTACATTAAGATTTACGTTTGGATAAGATTTTACCCCGCCGCCATTAGGCTGCCAGGAATTGGCACCCCAGTTGGATGCCGAGTTGGCCCACGCTTTTTGAGACGAGCCCGAAACACCGGCCCACACGAGATTTTGAATGCTGTAGGGCGAATAATTTAACACGCCAGTCCAGCTCCATGTTTCCTGATAGGATTTCACTTCGGCTGATGGTTTAGGGTTTTCTGAAGCATTTTTTGAACATGAGTTCAGGAGTGCTATAGCTAGCAATCCAATCGCAATTTTTTTCATTTTAGATAGATTTTTTTGGTTTATATAATATTTCAAACATATATATTATTTTAAATGAATGTATCAATATGTAATTATATGATTATATTTGGGTAAAAAAATACAAGTTATAACATACATATGCTTGCCTTGTGTTTAAAAACCTTAAAATTCTGATTATAAAATTATAGGATTAAAGAAACATTATAATCAATTAGCCGCCATAATGGGCGTACCAATCCCGATATGTTTAAAGATGCCCAAGCAAGTTTTGCAAAAATTTATGCAGGCTTTCAAACTACATAATGAAGAGACGATAATTAATTATCTACGCACTTGCCCTCGCTGCTATTGCGCCAAAATGGGAGACATGGGTAAAAATGGGTATAATAAAAATTGTATTTTTTTCTTTAAACCGTAATTAACACACGCCACAGGCGTGCGCCAGCGTTGGGGTTCCTATCCTTTTTTCAAGTCCAAGTTATTCCAGCCAGCCCGCTTAATGTCATCTTTAGTAGCAGCAACAGCAGAAAAGTCCTCTGTTAACGTAAGAAACGAATGAGCAACGTCAATCTGTTGAAGGTCGTAATATCCTCTTTCGCACTCTTCGCAATGAAGATATAGTTTATTTTCATCTAAGTTTTTGAAAATAAATAATCTGCCTTGATTACAAAAAGGGCATGTTTTTATCCAATATTGATTTTCCATGAATTCATTGTGAAGGGTACGAAGTAACAATTTTATTTGTTCCCGGTACACCCGTTACCTGCCCGCATTACTCGGGGTAAACAACACCAAAAAGTTTAGTATAGTTTACATCGGTAAAAACAGCATATCTTCGATTCTCCGTTTCTACTCCCGTGATAGCTAATTTCAAATCATCGGGCTCGTTTTCAAGTCCTTTTAACAGCTTGGCAAAGCTTTCGTTATATTTCCCTTGCTCTATCAAAAAATCAAGTCTTGAATAATATACGGCCCAAATATGGTCCTTGGTTATCTTTCCCGATCCTTTATTTATATACACCGTTCCATTCTCTAGCAATTCTTTTAATTCGTCATTTATACTTTTTGAATTTCTCACAGTTTCTTTGAATCTGTTTAATTTCAATTGAATTTCAGTGCCCGTTTCCATAGCAACAAATATTTTTTTACATTTAGTTAGGTAGCTTTTTAGGTGTTTCAGGTATGCCGTTACTTGTTGAAGCTGCACCAGTAACTACGCCTGCCATATCCTGGCAAGTATGTCGGGTTGGCTATGTGTAAAGGCTACTTGGGCCCGTTCTAGGATACTTTCAACTATTCACGTTAGCCATTATATTCTTCATCCAAATCTATTTTTAATTTATCAGGAGTAATAGCCAACGTTTCTCTTTTTTCATTATAAAATACGCCAAATAAAATATCATCTTCCTTCATATCGGGAATGCAATATTTTAAAAACGAATCAAGTTCAATAGGCTTTATAAAATAACCTATCACTTTTAGTTCCTCGAAAATACAAAGTTCCGCAACTTCTTGATGTGGCCAAATTGGGAAAATTTCATCCCCACTTTCATCAACAAACATTACCCATGAGTCGGGGGTAGCTACCGCCCAAACCTTTCCTAACTTTACTATTTCTCTTATTGAATATTCATATCTTTCTTCTGAGCTCAAATTCAGTATGTTTTTAATTTTATCCTTGTGCATAATTAATATCTTCCATTTAGTCTGTGTATTCTAGTTTCAACTTTATGGTCTGCATGATTTTTTACTTTCCTCCTTCCTTGGGGCAACTTAAAAGTCCTTGCGCTAGCGGGCATATACTAGCACCAGCTATTTCAGCCTAGCTATAATCCAACTAGTAATAATAAATATAAAATTGACAACAATACTTATCCAAACGAAGGAGTTATAAAAAAAAGTCGTCTCTGTTAGAAATCCGCTAAATAGAAAATCTATTGTGATTAAAGTACACAAAATAAAAACTTCAAACATTGAAGTAAATAGTAGCCTTATTCTTATGCTTACTTTTCTATAGAAAAGTAATAGGTAAGGTGCCACCAAAATTAAAAGTACTAAAACTAAACTTAAAAACTTTTTCATTTGTTTTCTTGATAAGATTCTGTTTTCTGTCCAGTTGTCAAATCTTCATTTACTTTTTTTACTGCTCCCCCTTCCTGACCAAGTAGCTGGGTTGGCTATGTTTATAGGCAACTTATGTAGCAACACAATTAGGCTAATTCAAATTATATAATATAGAATCTGCTATATGGTGATTTTTCCCGTACTCTTCTGCTTTTTTTAATATTTCTGTTTCAAACCTTTTTTTTATTCTATTTAATTCAGCCTCAGAAATAAATTTTTTGTCATGAATCATACCAACGGATAATAAGGGATTATAGATAGCCTCAATCCCGCATGGCGAAGAATCAAATACAACTAAATACCATTCCTGGGGATTATCTTTGAAATATACTATTCGTTTAAAATCAGGAATCTTGTCCCCATTAAAAAACACCTCATTGATTGAATCGGGTATTTGTTTGTGATCATTGCGAATACTATCGACATATTTCTCCAAAAAAAATGGATTTAACTTACTGTCATTAAACGTTATATTTAGATATGTATGCTCATTTACTGTATAACAAGAACTAAAAATCAACGTTAAGTAGCATAAGAGTAACTTAAGCTTATTTTGAAAGAGGCTTTGGCGTATAATTTCCGTCCTTATCTTGACTCCACATATCTTTCCTTCTTTCATATGTTCCATCATGTTTGCTTAGCTATAATTGCAAAAATAATTGATAATTTTGTTCTATATTATTATTTTGTCACTGTCCCCATCTTGGCGCAAGAATGTAGAGTGGGCGATGTGTATTTTACACCGCAATGATCCCTGACAGTATCTAACTACTTGATGCTAAATCACCACTTAACTTGCGTATCAATATATTTGATAAGGTCGTTGGCCATGTCTTGTTGTTCTTTAATGGTAGGGTGGCCAGGCGAGTTTTTAAAGGGAAAGAAATGGGCGGTTATTAATTTATCATTCAATTTTTCAACCGCTTTTTCAATATAGCTTTTCCAGGGAAGGTTATCTTTTACGGCATCCATACTGCCTAACGCGCATATAATTTGTGCTTTTGGGTATTTTGCCCTTATGCTTTGTATAAATTTACGATAGGCCTCAATAATAAATTCTGCAGTGGGCGGCGTATTGCCAAATTTAGCCCTGAATATTTCACTGCCCGGCTGGCGCATTAGCGAGGCATCGTTCTGAAAAAGATTTACCACTACAACATCGGGGGTATATTTTGCAAAATCCCATAAACTTTTGGGGTCGTTGGCATCCACACGGTTGTATATCTCAGACATTGGAGCCGGATAATATCCAATCACAATACCGATCCCGCTTTTGCTGATGCACGAGTACTCTGCATCAAAATGGCGGGCAGTAATTGCCGCATAACTTAGGTAATTATTTTTGTAACGACTTAAATAGGAATCCTGTCCCGTAAAATCTTCAATAGCATAACCAGATGTGATAGAGTTGCCATAAAACTCAATTTTACGTTTCTTTATTGGTGGCGGCGCCAAAACTTCGGCACCGGTATTAAACTGAAAATTATAGAATGCAGTTGTGCCATCGGCCCATTCGGTTCTTTTAAATAACTCAACGCTATGTATGCCAGCGGTTAAATGAGAAGCCAACGTATACAAACGTTTAGCTGTATCAGGGTGCAGTACCACAATTTTCCCGTCTATTATCACATTGTAATAACTGTCGCCACGCTCGTCTTTTAATAAAACCTTTACTTCGGTACCTTTAAAATTAACCTTTACCGATGTGCCCGACCAGTACAATTGCGCCGCATTGTCTTTATAACCCACCCTGCCCATATAGCGGATATGGGTATCATTATAACTAACAATCTTTTGAGCCTTAACTTGCAGGCCCGCAAATAGCGCAATTAGGAATACTACCCGGATATAAAACTGTCGCATGGTTTTTTTAATTAACTATTTCAAATATACATAAGTAATACCATCTCCACCACGGTCTGCATGCTCATCCTCCATTCTATCCACTTCTTTATACTTTTTCATATACTCGCGGATCAGCTTGCGTAAAATGCCATCTCCTTTGCCGTGTATAATTTTCAGGTTGCCAAAACCCATCATAATGGCTTTATCCAGGTACTTTTCAATTTCGTACAAAGCTTCCTCGCCGCGTTTGCCACGCACATCGATCTCCGGACTAAAATTAGCCATCGAATCCGTATTGGCATAACCCCGCCTGATCTCTTTAGGAACTTCCTTTTTGGATACCTTTTCTACACGGGTCTTTTTAGCTACCGTCCGCAGATCGCCAATGGCAATTATTAAATTATCCCGGGCAATTTCCATCACCTGCCCTGTAGTTTCCGAATCATTGAGCTTCACCCAATCTCCTATCTTAATTTCGTTATCGGGTGCTTGTTTAACGGTTGGCGGCTTAACTGTATTCTTCCCCAATTCAATATTTAGCTTTTCGCGAAGGTTGCGGGTTGTATCCTTATCCGCGTTAGTGCTTTTTATTTCGGAAATGGTGTTTTCAACCAGTTTATTGGCATTGAGGATGATACTTTTAGCTTCTTGCCGGGCCTCACTTATTAAAGTACGCTTGTTTTCCTCATAATAAGCTTTAAGTTTTTGATTTTCTTCCAGCAACGCGTTAACCTGGCGCTGCTGTTTTTCTATATTTATTTTAGCATCGTATACTTCTTTTTTATCACGCTCAAGGTCAACTAACAACGTATCAACACGTTTTTGGCCAGAGCTGATTTTGTTGCGGGCCAGGTTCAATACATTTTGCGGCAAGCCTATTTTTTGAGCTATTTCAAAAGCATATGAGCTACCCGGTTTACCTATTTCAAGGCGGTATAAGGGCAACATCCGCACGTTATCAAACAGCATGGACGCGTTTTCTAAACCCTCGGTATTACTGGCAAATATTTTAAGGTTAGAGTAATGGGTAGTAACCATGCCCCTCACCTTTTTATGGTTTAACGATTCTAAAACGGCCTCTGCTATTGGCCCGCCAAATTGGGGGTCGGTGCCGGTGCCAAATTCATCAATCAATATCATGGTTTTGGCGTTTGCTTGTTCTACAAAGGTTTTCATTTTGGATAAATGCGCGCTGTAGGTACTCAAATCACTTTCTATCGATTGGTCATCACCAATATCTACAAATATCTGTTTAAACACACCTACCTCACTTGCCTCTGCAGCAGGGATCAATAATCCCGCCTGGATCATCATTTGCAACAAGCCTACGGTTTTCATACATACCGATTTGCCCCCCGCGTTTGGCCCCGAAACTACAATTATCCGGTCTGTATCGTCTATCTGTACATTTAGCGGCACAACGGTTTTATGCTCCTTTTTAAAACTCAGCAGTAAGAGCGGATGGCGCGCGTTGATCAGTTTCGTTTTTGCCTCATTTATTATTACCGGCATTTCCGCGTCAATATCAATAGCAAACAACGCTTTAGCCCTAACAAAATCGAGTTTGGTAAGCAAGCTATGGTACGATAACAACAACGGCGCGTAAGGCCTTAATTCATCAGTTAAGGCAGTTAATATCTTTACAATCTCGCGGCGGCGTTCAAATTCCAGATCGCGGATGCGGTTATTTAGTGTGAAAACCTCTTCGGGCTCCATGTAAACGGTTTGGCCGGAGGCAGATTCATCATGGATGAACCCTTTTAACTTTCGCTTATTTTCGGCAAGCAAGGGTATACATAATCGCCCATCCCTAATAGTTAAGCTGCCATCGGCTGTCCAACCACTGCCAGATGCGCTTTTAAAAATATGGTCGATTTTGCGGCGGGCATCCTGCTCAGCCTTGGCAATACCCGAAGTAATATCCATTAATTCCCGCGAAGCGTTGGGCCTGATCTTCCCTTTCTGATCAATAACACGGTCAATATGTTTTAGTATGATCTTCTCAATAGGCAAATGCTCAAACAAAGCCTCCAGGTTAGGGTATTGGCCCTCGCGTTCATTAAAATAACTAATAACTGCGAAAACTGTAGTTAGAGATGCCTGTACCTGGAAAAATTCTTCTTCAGTTAAAAAAA
Source organism: Mucilaginibacter sp. (assembly GCA_025352225.1). Classification (GTDB taxonomy): domain Bacteria; phylum Bacteroidota; class Bacteroidia; order Sphingobacteriales; family Sphingobacteriaceae; genus Mucilaginibacter. The sequence goes on from JANXTT010000054.1 coordinate 20,973, forward strand.
CACCTTCAATGCGTGTTTTATTGGCTAATGATTTTATATCAAAAAAATGGTGAATTGGCAATGGGGCATCATTTACCAGTATGTTTTTAAACTCGTTAGCCTGGCTTAAATATTTACGTATCAGATCGTAATTATTCATAACCTGTATCTTATCAACCATCTGCTGGCCCATAATACTGAGGCAATGTGCCTTTATCAGCTCTTTTACCTCGGTAAACCCAAGCTTATCAATGCTATTTTGTGGGTAAAGCATGCTTTTTTTTCTTCTTCTTTTTCTTCGATTTATGTTTTTTAACCGGCTTTGCTTTTTGCATGATGCTAACTCTGGCTATTTGAGCCAAATCCATTGGAATTTTATATCTGAGCTGAGCTATTGAATCTTGTTTATGCTTAACTTTAACATCAACAAATGGCGCTTTCTGTTGGATTTGTTGCAGGGAATCTACTTTTTTAGTAAGCCTTCTTACAACCCCATCATAAATTGTATTCAACTTATCAGGGCGCAGGCTGTAGTACTTCATGCTTTTTTTAAATTGGACAGTATCCGTATGATGTACTTTTAATACAGCCATGTAGAGGCCCATACCGTGGCTGGCTAAGCTATCGGGCATCTGCGATACGTTGTATAAATTACCGTCAACAATATGAATATCGGTTAACAACTCGGCCATATCATGCATTTTTAATATGCCTGCAGGTGTATCATCATTACTACCACAGCCAATAAAAAAAACTGATACGAAAAAAAACAAGATTATATAAAAACGCATTCTGTAATTTAGCAGCATTATTGGGTAAAATTACGGATTAATGAGTATTGCAGATAATATTAAAAATTTAAAATTAGAAATTGAACCTTTAAAGGTGCAACTGGTTGCTGTATCTAAAACAAAACCCGTCGGGGATGTGCAGGAAGCCTATAATGCCGGCCAGCGTATATTTGGCGAAAACCAGGTACAAGAGCTGGTAGAAAAATACGAAAAGCTGCCAAAAGACATCCAATGGCATTTGATAGGGCATTTGCAAACCAATAAAGTAAAATATATTGCACCATTTATTAGCCTCATAGAGGCTGTTGATAGTTTAAAGCTTTTACAAGAGATTAATAAACAAGCTTTAAAAAACAACCGGGTTATTGACTGCCTGTTACAAGTATACATTGCCGATGAGGACACTAAATTTGGATTGGATTATGCCGAACTAATAGAACTACTACGATCGGAAGAATACCTGGCCATGAAAAACATACGGATAACGGGTTTAATGGGCATCGCTACCAATACAGATATTGAGAAACAGATTAACGATGAGTTTCATGAATTAAAGGTGCTATTTGATGGTATTAAACTAAGCTTTTTCAGAAAGGAGGAGTATTTCAAAGAACTTTCGATGGGAATGTCTTCCGATTACACAATAGCTATTCAGCAAGGCAGTACTATGGTACGCCTCGGCAGTACAATTTTTGGCCAAAGGGTTATCAAACATTGGAAAAATAACTGATTGATGGATGTAAATTTAAGAGCGGCACAACTAGCCGATTGCCCCCGACTTTTAGAATTGGTTCACGAACTAGCCGTTTTTGAAAAAGCGCCAAATGAGGTTGATGTTTCCCTTCCCGAATTTGAAGACGCCGGCTTTGGCAATAACCCCGTTTGGAAAGCCTTTGTTGCCGAAGTTGATGATTATATTGTTGGCTTTGCTTTATACTATACACGTTACTCTACCTGGAAAGGCCGACGTGTTTACCTGGAAGACCTGATAGTTACAGAAAGCATGCGTGGCCAGGGAATAGGCAAACTTTTATTTGAAAGCGTATTAAAAGAAACTAAAGAACTGAATTATAGTGGCATGGTATGGCAGGTACTGGACTGGAACAAGCCGGCTATCAACTTCTATAAAAAATACGGGGCCGGGGTAGAAGCTGGCTGGCTTAACGCATCACTCTCAACCGACAAATTATGAAGAACGTAAGTGGATCAATCATCGTGCTCACCATATTAACTGCTACAGCGTGCATCAATACCAGGCACCCTAAAACCAAGGCGGATATTACAGCCGATACACTTGCTTACACTTACCAAACCATAAAAGAACGTGCCCCTGATTGCGGAACCAAACCCGATAAAGATTGCACTTTAGCCAAAATTACCTTTCAGCTTTTTAACGCGCAACCTGCTTTAAACGATTTTGTAAGTCAAAAGCTATTGTATTTACCATTACCGGGCACCCATCCCGATAAGGACTTGCAAACACAGGCTAAAAATTTCATCACCGGTTATGGGCAATTTAAAAAACATGCCCGGGATATTAAGTTCCCTTTTAAACTCAATACCCATGCAATAGTTTTAAGACAGGATTCCAGCCTGGTTACTATTGACGTTGGGGGCTATAGTTATGCTGGTGGCGCGCATGGCACGTCCTTAACTTTTTTCATCAACTGGAACACCAAGGCCCAAAAAATCATTACACTAAACGATCTGCTCGTAGGTGATTATAAACCGCTGCTTACCCAGATAGCCGAACAAATATTTCGTAAAAATGAAAACCTGAAAGATACATCATCACTCGCGAGGGATTATTTTTTTAAGGATAACCAGTTCGTGCTTAATAATAACTTTGTTATCACTCCAATTGGCCTGCGGTTTTTGTATAATCAATACGAAATTAAACCCTATGCGGCAGGTACTTCTGATCTTTATATCCCATATCAATTGATCATCCCGTTATTAAAGCGCAATACGGTTATCACTCAATACATCAAATAACTCAAGTAAACTTAAATCATGAAATCATTTATCCTTGTTTCTATAGTTTTTGCCAGTTTACTGTTAACAGCCTGTTTACATAGTAAGACCCACACGGTTATAACAGACAGTACCGCTAATCTAAAAGGTATTGCTAAGGCAGATACCTTTACCTATAATTACAAAACCATACGCGAACAGGCAAACAACGGCACAGATAAAAAGTGCATTGATTGCAGCTATGCTGAAATATCATACCCCGTTTTTGATAAAATGCCCATTTTAAATGATTCAATAACGCATCGCATTCTTAACTATAATGGGGTAGAGGCTGCTTTTAAAAATGCGAAAGACGTGCATGCTATCGCTACCAATTTCATCAAATTTTATGAGAAGGAAAAAAAGAACGATCCAAAAGTAGAAGAGCCTTTTACATTGGATATGCGGGTTAAAGTATTAACCCAGGCTGCTGGTTTGATTGTACTTGAAATCCGCGAAGAAAGCAATACGGGCGGTGTACACGGCAGCGAATGGTCAGATTTTGTAAATTGGAGCACCAATGCCGCCAAACCACTTTATCTAAAAGATATACTAATCAATGGATATGAGGCAAAACTCACCAAAATAGGTGAAAAAATCTTCCGCAAAAACGAGCAACTGAGTGATACAGCCTCTCTGGAACTATCCTATTTTTTTAAGAACGATATCTTCGTATTAAACAACAATTTCTTCATTACACCTAAAGGTATAGCGTTTTATTATAACAATTACGAGATCAAATCATACGCGGCAGGCCCAACTACACTCCTTATCCCTTATACAGCCATTAAACAATTGCTTAGGCCCAATACCGTTATAACACAATATATCAAATAATACATGCAGGTATTTAAATTTGGAGGCGCATCGGTTAAAGATGCTGCCGGTATCATCAACTTAACCCAGATAGTCCGTAACAACCTACAAGCCCCTTTGCTCATTGTTGTATCGGCTATGGGGAAAACCACCAACGCGCTTGAACAGCTAACTAATGCGTACGTTAACCAAACCGATGAAATAGCCACTATTTTTGATACAGTTAAGCAATACCATTATGCTATACTGCACGAACTTTTTGACCCATCGCATCCGGTTTTTAATGAGATCGCAAACACTTTCGTGGAAATTGAATGGATGATAGAGGATGAGCCACAGGATGATTATGATTTTATTTATGACCAGATCGTATCTGTTGGCGAACTGGTATCAACCCGAATAGTTAACGCGTACCTCAATAAAGTTGGGATAACATGTCAATGGCTTGATGCACGTGGCTATATCCACACCGACAATAACTATCGCGAGGGTATGGTAAACTGGCCTAAAACCACTCAAAGCATTCAGCAGGATTTACCGGCACTATTGCAAAAGAGCGTAGTTATTACCCCTGGGTTTGTAGGCGGCACATCCGAAAACTTTACCACCACACTAGGCCGAGAAGGCTCCGATTATACCGCTTCCATATTTGCAGCCTGCCTGCATGCAGTGTCGGTAACTATCTGGAAAGATGTACCCGGTGTACTAAATGCCGATCCAAAGCTATTTAAAGACACCGTAAAATACGACGAACTATCCTATGCCGAAGCCATTGAGATGACGTATTACGGTGCGAGCGTTATACACCCTAAAACTATTAAGCCGTTGCAAAACGCTAAAATACCCTTGTTGGTTAAACCCTTTTTACATCCCGAAGAGCCCGGTACAATTATCCGCGAAACAGATTACATCACTTTTACCACCCCGGTTATCATCGTTAAGCAGCAGCAAGTGTTGTTATCCATCTTCGCTAAAGATTATTCCTTTATTTCAGAAAATCACCTGCGGGATATTTTCGCCTTACTGGCCCAAAACCATATTAAAGTAAACATGATGCAAAATTCGGCATTAAGTTTTACCGTTTGCTTTGATCACGATCAGCAACGGTTTGATAAGATGATAGCTCCGTTAAAACAAAACTTCACCGTTAAATACAATAGCCACCTTACACTCATCACCGTAAGGCACCATAAACAAAAGCTGCTAAATGAACTAACCCACGGTAAAACTGTGCTGTTAGAGCAAACCAGCCGCAATACGGTGCAACTGGTATTGAAGTAAACTGTGCAAAATTAGTAATCACAACTTTTTTCAGGACGTGACAATTTATATGATACTAACAATAGACATAATTACTTAATTGGTATTGGTAGTTATTATCTATTAATCCAAGTGATAATACCGTTAAAATATTTCTATAATTTATTTATAATATTATAGCGTAATTTACTAAAAGTAAAAATGTTGTTTTATAAGTAGTTAAGGTATTTATACCTTAGTATTTATTTTGAAAATTGCATTATTTTTTTTATTATTACGTTATTAAAACATATCGCTATGGGTGTAATTTTGCAGGCATTTTACTGGGATTGCCCCCAGCACGAAAATCAGGAATTTGAGTGGTGGAATTTTCTCAAAGATAAAATTCCCGCATTGAGCCAAGCTGGTTTTACTGCGCTATGGTTGCCGCCAATCAGTAAAGCAGCCGAGCAAAAATCCATGGGTTACGACCCATATGATTATTATGACCTCGGTGATTTTGACCAGAAAGGTGGTGTTAAAACTTGGTTTGGTAACCAGGCAGAATTAACCGCATTAATTGCAGAAGCTCATAAACACCAGATTAACATGTATGCCGATATGGTGCTGAACCATAACAGCGGTGGCGAACTGGAGTTAAACCTACTGGATAATATTTCCAGGTACACCAAATATAACCCCGCAAGCGGTAAATTCCCAAGAAATTGGGAATGTTTTCATCCTTGTAAATATGAAACCACGGATGCCGGAGACTTTATGGGTATGCCCGATCTTTGCCACCGCAACCCGGATGTTTACACAGCTTTCCTCGAATATGGCAGATGGTTGCTTGAAGATATAGGGATAGACGGTTTTCGTTTCGATTTTGTTAAAGGCTATGGTGCCTGGATGGTGCGTGCCATACAGGAAATGCGCGGGTTAAAAGGCAATTCGCAATTTAAACCCTTCGGCGTAGGTGAATGCTGGGATAGCGACCGTAATATTTATGACTGGCTCGCTGAGGTCAATACCTGGAGCGACAATCCAATTGACGCGTTTGATTTTCCTTTACGCTACCGTTTAAAGGATTTATGCATGACTTATGGTTTCAGCCTAAAAACCTTAACAAAAGGAGGCACCTTGCTTACCGATGGCCTTCCTGGTACTGCGGTCACCTTTGTAGAAAATCATGACGTAGTTCAAAATGATTCTATTGTAAGAGATAAAATGCTGGCTTATTCCTTTATACTAACTCATGAAGGTTATCCATGCGTTTTCTGGAAGGATTATTTCAATTGGAACCTCGCTCTCCAAAATACGCCCAATGGTATAGCCGCGCTTATTAAGGTGCATGAGCATTATGCAGGCGGCAGCACTTCTGTTTTATATGTTGACGATGAGTTGTATATTATACAAAGAAATGGGTGGGGTAATCAGCCTGGGCTTATTTATGTATTAAATAATAGTGGCCAATGGAAGGGTACCTGGGTACAAACCCAATGGGCTAATACCAACTTTGCGCCCGCCGCTTGGTGGAGCAATGGCAGTAATGCTGCACCACAACAAAAACAAACCAATCAATATAGCTGGTCAGATTTTTGGGCTCCTCCACGAGGATATGTTGTTTATATACCGCAATAGATAATGAAAGATACTAAATCGCTGGTTCAGAAAGTTAAGCTACTTTTGAATGATCCGTTTTGGAATCCAGACAGTAGTAGTCAATACGGGGGCATCAATAAAGCTATCAGTAATTTACCCTGTCCTCTTCAGGTCTTTTATTAACCTCTTGCATCATTTTAAAGGTAAGCAATGCCAGTATACTGATAACCGTTATAATTATTATCCAAATTAACCATATGGGGATATGCGCGCTTTTTTCCGTTTCAGTTTTTTTATATAAAGGATTATTTGCGACATTGCCCGGGTTTATTTGCCTTAATTGTTGGCCCAGGCTATCTGTAAAAAACCTAAGATCGTAAACTGGCGCAGGGATTTTTTCATCACCCAACAAAATGTGGTACTGGTGCCCTTTTTCAAGGTAACTGATAAGTGATTGGTTAATTTGATAGCCAGCAACTGCTTTAACCACAAGTGGAGGGTTGTCATCATTAATTATTTGCAATTCAATAATATTGGCCCGGGTTGAAAAATACAGATCAGAAGAACCTGCAGAAGTTAATATAGTATCTATTATCAGATTGCGGGCTTTTTTGTCAACCTGATAAATGGCCACATTGCGTTTATAAAATTTTGACCCGCCTAAATCAATATGCAATTTATTGATTTGATATTTAGCATTAAATGTTATTATAATACTGCTCAATTTAGCGCTGTCTTTTTGCGTAAAACGAATATCTGGCAACCTACTAAAACTTGGCTTAAGCAATTGCTGGAGGTAGGTGCCCATATTTATTATTGATACAGCCTCCTTGTTTTTATGGTTTATTTGTATTTTAAAATAACGATAGCTACTGGCTGGGAAATTTATCAATTGTTGGTAAACTCCATTTGAGCTTGAGCCTGCGTCTGCTAATTCAATATCTTCTTTAATCGCATACCACTTTTTCAAATCATCGCTTCCAGATAAATTTACCATGCGTTGTACCGATGTATTACGCATGCTCAACCATAACTGGCTGATAGTTAAAATGCTTTTATTTTCTGCAATTAATGAGGTTACGCTATCTGTAATTGAAGAATGGTTCAAGCGTGGGAATACAATAAAGTATTGATTATTACATGGTAACTGGTTACCAAAAATATAAGGAATAAATTTTCCGCTTTGATCGGATACCCTAATATCGGCAAAGTCGGGTCTGCAATTTGCAACTATTGACGGTTGTAAGTTAATACGATAAAATCCACTGGTATCTATCTTTTGTAGATTTGCCTGATACTTGAAATTTTGCTGGGCAAAAATGCCGGTAACAGTTAAAAATAAAATGAAAGTTAAAACCAGTTTGTTAAGGGTGTTTGATTGTCTCATCTTCAACAATTATTTTTTTAACTTTTTGGTACATAAACGAAACAATTAGCAACAGTACACCCAAACAAAAGAAGGCCGCAATTTTACCCGCCGGCGGAATGTTTTGAATATCAAATGCAAATAGCTTAAACAACGTGATGGAAAATAGGGTTAAGGAGATAATTCGTAATGTGCTTACTTTATTACGCATACCCAGCCACATCAGCGCAAATGATGCTAATCCCCATAATATGGGTAACCCTACTTTAATATAAACAGTTTGGATGCCCTCAATAAGGTTTGTTTTTGAGTAAAATATAAGGTTTGCAGCCAAACAAATTTCGAGGCTCAAAAATAAAACTATTCCGCCAGCTATTATCCAGGTGGCCGCTTTTTGAAACTCTTCTGGTATTTGATTTTTAGCTATTAAAATTAATTGGTAAAACAATAAGGCTACAAAAACAACACCCCACCAATGCGCTATAAAATGCATAGTTGATATTTTGTTTTGTGTAAGCATGTAGTATTGTACATTAAAAAACTGCGGAGTGAATAAAAAGTAGGTTACTATACAGATACTCAATAAGGCAGTACTTACCATCCAAGAGAGTTGGATGCCCGCAACCCTTTTTGAAAGGATATGGAAAATGTAAATGAACGCGGGTACATAAAGCATCAGGTATAAACTATTTAACTCTATGCCCGGGTAATGGTTTAAAAATTGGTGATTGATCTCCAGTAAACCAGTTAGGAATAAAAGCAGAAACGCCGAATATTTGAATACACGGGCGTTAATATTAATATTATAAATCTCTTCAGACTCATCTTTACCCATCAAGACAGATAACAAATAAGAGCTTAAAGCTGTAAAAAACGTTGTTATAAAACCTTTATTGGCAATAATGGCAATGGTTTTTGTGGTGTCACTATAAATATTTATCCAATCTATCCATAAGCTTGTAATCATCGCACCCCATATAATTAACGAGGTAAGTTTCATTAACTTAATATTCGACTTTTGGTACAACCAATACAACAATACTGTTTCTGCCGCCCAAAACAAAGTAATGTTATGCCCGTGTAATTGTATTGGCGCGGTAAGTGATATAAACGTTAATGTGATACCAATAAGTAAATAAAGGATATTGGTATCGACTTTTTTATTTTTGAATAGCAGGTAAGACAGTGCCAGGTTAATTACCCCCAAACTTGCAGAAAATAGCCCACGCCATTGCTCCATATGCATAACTGTGAACAGGTAAAGGCCAACTGCAAAGTATAATGCTGTATTGGTAAGCAGGATGGTAAAATCTGACGCGACGAATTTTTTATTCTCCCTTACGTTATTGGCCACATTTATTGAAAAGAATAACAGGTATAAAATACTGGCATATATAAACCCGGTAAAATAAGTTGGTGCGGTTAGCGTAAATAAAACCACCGAAAATACAATTACCGTTAACGCAAAAGCAGCAGCATTTAATATGCGCCATGATTTATTATAAGCTATAACCAATAAACCCGCGTTCAATATAATCAGATAAATAAATAGCGCATGATAGTTTGCATGATCGCCGCTTACTATAAATGGGCTTGATAAGCCACCTATTAACGCAATTATGGCAAGTTCCTGTTTGTCATAAAGCAAGGAGAGTACAACAGCAAAACTGGTAATAACGATAAGGATAATAAATGAAGTTGTTTGGTTAAATAAATGAAACTGATGATAAGCCAGGGTAATGGTAAAGTACAGAACAGCAAGCCCACCGCCTACTAAAACCGAGCTGAATGCCTTGTAGCTGTTACGGAGCTTATGCGCAATACCGATAAGTATCCCGGCGCAAAGTACGCCAATTCCTACGCGGCCAACCGGGCCTATCCAGTTGTTATCAATGGCGTATTTTACAAAAAAACCAATGGCTAAAACCAGGATGGCAATACCTATTTTATTAATGAGGTTCTCTCCAATAAATTTTTCCAGATCAGGGTAACGTTCAAAAAAAGATAGTTCAGGCTCAGATGGTTTGAAAGCGGGAGTTGGAGAGGTGCTACTAGTTCTTAGAGGCCTCCTGATGGTGGATAATGGGTCGGTAATAACCTCTTTATGGTGCTCAATGTTTTCAGGAAGCCAGGGTTTGGGCTCCTCTGGTATGCTTTGTTTCTCTTTTATATCATCAGCTACAATTATAGGTTTAGCTATCGGTTCATTAAATGGTTTAGGGGTTACAGGAACAGATTTACCATCCGGAATTTGTTTTATTAAATGCTGTAGGTCAATTATTCTGCGTTCCAGCGCATCTATATCCGGAATTTGTTTTATTAAATGCTGCAGGTCAATTATTCTGCGTTCCAGCGCATCTATTTTTTCATTATAACTGCTTTTATTTGTAATCAGTAAATAAATGATCAACACAAAAAGCACTACATATAAAATATCCATGGCTCGAAAAGGTTAGGTGATAAATATAAATGATATTTATCAATATCGCATAGGCAATAATACCCTTAAATAACAGGGTTTGGTAATTAACTTCAAGCTATAATAAATACTGTTATGATAAACGTTTCGAGTACGCCATTTTTAGTAATTTAATGGCGTATTCATTATCTTCTTTCCCTTTAATATAAAAACTGATCCAGCCTGTATCTTTAAATATATGATGGTGTGCAATCTTCCCTTCTATCATTAATTGCGTTTTTGTTTTTTTGCTGAACCGTATATCTAATATTCCATTGCTATGAATATGCCCCAATTCTTTACCATTACAGTTAAACTGAATGCCGCCGTATTTATGCAAACTAGTGTAAGTGCCTTTCCATAATAAAACTTCAGTTTCTATATCATCCAGGCAATCAAGCATCTCCGAACCTATAATCAGCATCCAGATTTTTAACATGCTATCAAATACAAGTGCTAATAAGGGAACCGACTTAAGAAAGCCCAGATATTTTACAATAAAGTTGAACACGGTTACTTTTTCTCGCTCAATTGTTTAATATGCTCCATAACCCGCAAATGCACGTTTCTGGTAATGCTTTGCGCCCAAATATCATAGTACCAAACCGGGAATACGTATAACTTATACCAGCTGTTGCCAGTAAGCGTAGTAGTGCCATTGCCATTATCTTTCAATAAAAACTGTCCGCGCTTAATGTCTATATGACCCATAATTTCCGGATCGCGCGGCTGGCCTATTATGTCAAATGTGAGGTCCTTGCCCTCATCGTACGTGGCTATTCTTTCATCAAACACATATCCGTTGCTAAAAATACACTTACGGCCAGCGCCTTTATAATTGCCCTCAACGGTTGATTCGATTGGGCTTGGCATGCCAACCTGAAAGAGCCAGAATTTATTGGGCTGTTCAATTCTTTTGAACGATACCACGTTTTTCCATACCTCGCTTGGCGGGGCATTAATAATGATCTGGTCAGATACCATATTTACATACTCGTGGGTAGAAAATGAGTCGGTAATAAAAATGAATAACAGTAAAGTAACAATACTTACGTTTAACGTTGTATCGTTCTTTTTAAACATTGCCTTCCCTATAAACGCGCCGGCAATAATAAAACCAATTATAAGAGGGGATACAATAATGAGGCATATCATACCCTCTTTTAAAATTATTGAGCTAAGCAAAATTGCGATAATGCCATTATAGCAGGAGTACAAAGTCAACTTTCTTTGTTTAATAATGGTGTCTTTCCAAAACCAGGCACTTATAATACCCATTAAAGTAGGTATAATTATAAATTCAGAAAATATAAATACGCCACTTGGATTTTGACCAACAAATAATTTACTGATACCAATTAATGTAAATGCGAAAACATTTGGTAAAATAAACCCCAATTCTTTGGAGTTAAATGGTTTTTTTATCATTGAGTTTTAGGTTTAAGGTTGTATGATATTAATTGATCAAAATATTTTTTATAGCCTGCTCTGTTGTAGGAAATAGAAATGTAAAGCCAGAATCCGTTAGCCGCTTAGGTACAACCCATCTGCTTTTTAAAATAAGTTCGGTTTCTGTGCCGATAACTATGGCACCAATTTTAAGCAACCATGCCGGGGTCGGAAGGCCGAAACGGACATTGCAAGCTTCGCGGATGCAGGTCATAAACGCAACGTTTTTTATAGGTTGTGGTGCCGTGCAATTTAAAACGCCCTCTAGTTCAGTATGTTGTAGAAGCCACTCTGTGCAATTTGCTGCATCGTGTTCGTGCACCCATGACACGTATTGCTGGCCATTACCCTGCCTGCCACCCAAACCCAGCCTCACCAAATTCAGCAATCGCGGAAGTGCACCATCGGCCAGGCCAAGTACTATCCCCATGCGCAAAGCAATTTTACGGGTATGCGGTGTGCTCGCTTTAAAAAAAGTGTCTTCCCATTTACGGCATACTTCTATTGAAAACCCTTTGCCTATTTCTCCATTATACTCATCCTGTGGACGATCTTCGGCATGCCGGTACATAGTTGCCGATGTGATGTTGATCCAGAGCATTGGCGGATGCTCCATTTTTTCAATCACTCTGCCTAAGAGTGCTGTGGGGATAATTCTGGATGCAAAGATCTCTTCTTTATTTTTCTCAGTATATCTGCAATTTACGTTTTTACCACAAAGATTTATCAATAGTTCAGCACCTTCAATCGCTTTAACCCATTCACCCGGGGTGTTGCCATCCCAAATAAGTGTTTTTACATTTCCGTCTTCAGGCCGGTAAGTACGGCTCAAAATAATAATCTCTTGTGCAATAGCACGGTAATGGTTTAGCAGCACTTTACCGATGTAGCCATTGCCGCCTGCCAGTATAATTTTTTTGTATTTCATTTTATTTAGTCCAAAAAATAAATAACAGAACCATTAAACGATACAATGCCCAGCTAATGGTTAATGTCCAGCCAAGTTTTAAAATACGAACTCTCCTGATATGCTCTAAGAACATGAGCCCCGCTACCGCTAAAAAATATAGCACATACCAAATTGGGTTAAGGCTAAAATATGCCGCTATCGTTATACCGGGCAATAACAACATTGCCCCTGCAAATGAAATGGTCATCATGTTACCCAAATAGGCCCATAATTTATCTTTTGCTAGGATGGTAACAATTACGCTCTGGAAAAAAACCTGACCGCCGCAGATCAAATATTCGCGATAAGTATTCCCTTGTGGAAGTAGTCCATACATTAAATGTACATACGCGGTTAAGATGTAACTCGTAATTGCCCAGGTAAACAGCAGGTAAGCCATGCGGTAATCTAACCTGAACGTTGGTTGCAAATGATATTGCGCATCAGCCACGGGTGCAATTACACGTCTGTTATAAGATATAAATGCATATACCTTGCTCATAAGCCATACAAAGGGGCTAAATTGTAATAATGGTTTAAGTACAGGTATAGCCACTGCCAAAACTTTAAACAAGCTATTAATGCCATAACTAACTTCGCCTGTGGTTTGATCTATTAGTGCTATTTCGTTAACCGCGCGTTGCCTGTCAAGCATTGGGCAAGTCTCCTGGGCTATGTTCTGGTAAGCGGCTCGTTCATCCATGTTTAATACACCTGTGGATACAAGTGCCCGGGTATACACCTTACATATAGGGCATTCGGCATCAAACAATATCATATGGTTTTTTAAAGCGTTCATTTTATAAAAATTGGAGTTTAGATAATAACTGAAGATTATAAACAAAAAAACTATTTGAATATTTTAACTATCGACCCCCAAAACCAGCTTTCTTCTGCTTTAAGCATCGTGTCTAATGTTTTGTCTACATTTTTAGCTAACTTGTTTATATCGGTAACCGTTCTGTTAAATGTATTATAAGCCGGATCGCTAACATCGCCTTGTACTTTAGATAACTCATCCAATATTTTAATTACCGGATCAAGCTCTCTCTTTCTGCGTTCTTTAGCAACCTGCCTTGCAATATTCCAGGTATCTTTATCAGCATAGAAGTATTCTTTTCGTTCACCGGGTTTATGCTGCTTCTCTACTAAACCCCATCCCATCAGATCCCGCAAGGTCATATTTGCATTACCTCTTGATATGCTTAAGCTTTCCATGATCTCTTCCGTGGTTAACGCCTCGGGTGTTACAAGTAATAGCGCATGCACCTGTGCCATAGTACGGTTTATTCCCCACTCTGATCCTAATTTCCCCCAAGCTTCAATAAACTTTTGTTTTGCTTCTGCCAATTCCATATACAAATGTATAGATAATATTGAACTTTCAAAATATATTGAAAGTTTATTTTATAATATACGATAATCTAGCTATTGGGAGGAAGCCACTTTCTTTTTGATTAAAGAAGGCATTGGTACATCGATTGGATTATCCCGGAATTGAATTGGTTACATTCCTAAACTCATTGCCTGACTAAAATAAAAGCAAGGTCCTCAATATTAACTCCACTAATGTTTTTTATCAAATACTAAAAAAATCATCGTTAAAATTGATTTTATCTTAAAAAAATCTATAAAAAATAAGTTTTTAAGTCAATTAATTTAAAAATGACTAAATAGAATACCATTTTTTAATAAATATTGATTAAATTTGGTATTATTGTTAAATAAATGATTGAAATATTGATAATATTCTAGTATTAATTGTTTTTTTATAGAAAATTATTAATTTTTTAATTAAAAAATGCCTGTTTTACTTAAATATATAATATTTTTTTACTTAAACCCCACAAAAATGCCTGTAAATGAACAAAATTTAGAAATTTTCGATCAATTTGAACGATCAAACCCGGAGATCTTATTTAACGGTGCAGGAGATTTAATTTGGTCTATAGATAACAACGGCGACATTATAAGTACTAATAGCGCTTATCGTGAATTGGTTACCAGCAATGTTACAGCAGAAGGCGACCTTGCCTTTGTGCCAGATTTTGGTGATGACCCCAATAATAAATGGAAAACTTACTACCAAAGAGCACTAGCAGGGGAGAGTTTTTCTGTAAAAGAGCTCATATTTGACACTCAAAAACAACAAAATGAATATTCGCTGTTTTCATTTGTTCCAATGTTCAATAACCATGGACACCAAATTGGCGCCACCTGTTGTTCTAAAAGTATAAACAGAGAAACACAGGGACAGATTGACGTTAATACACCAAACCTTGCACTTGATAACATAGTTGATCCGCTGCATGGATCTGATAGAAAATACAAATATTTGTTTGAGAATAATCCATGCCCAATGTTTATATGGGATCTGAAAACGCTCCAAATACTTGATTGTAATGAAGAAGCCATATTAAAATACGGATATACAAAAAATGAATTTCTGGGTTTAACTATCAGGGATCTGCAGGTTGAAACGGATATCCCGCTGATAGAAAGTTTTGTGGCAGGAGAGGAATATCATGATCGGATTAATAAACAAACCTGGAGACATACCGACAGTAATGGAAAAATAATGTTTATGGAAGTTACCGGTCATTTGATTGAATACAACGACCGTAAAGTAGCATTTATACAGGTAACCGATTTAACGGAAAAGGAGGCCGCCTTAGCCCAATTAAAAGAAAGCCAGGCTAAGCTGCGTACAGCAACAAAAATTGCACGCCTGGGCTATTGGCAGCTTAGGGCCGACGGTACAGATAGATACTGGTCTGATGAGGTATATGAAATATGGGGTATATCAAGGGATACGTTTGTGGTAACGTTTGATTCCTTTTTAAACACCATACATCCTGATGATAAAGAAGCATTTGCCAAAGAGCAAGCTGATTTTCATAGCTGGAAAAAAAGATTTGACCTTGAGTACCGAATCATTTTGCCTGATGGTTCCATTAAATGGGTTTATGAAAAAGGCACATTATTGGAAGATGAAAATGGAAATGCCATCATTTTTCAAGGAATGGTGCAAGATATTACAGAACAAAAACTGTTATCATTATCATTAGAAGAAAGTAACCAGCGTTATAAATATGTAACCAAAGCTACCTTTGTAGCCGTTTGGGATTGGGATTTGATAAAAGGAACTTTATATAGGAGTGAGGGATATAGAAATATTTTTGGGCATGACGTAGGCTCGTTTCAAACCGATATTTATTCTCCTAATCAATTTATCCATCCCGAAGACCTGGATAATGTTGTGAAAAACATCTACGCCGTTATTGATGGTGGCGAAACCAATTGGATAGCCGAATACAGGTACATGAAAGCTGATGGCGATTATGCTTATGTAATTGACAGAGGCCATGTGATTAGGGATGAAAAAGGCAACGCCATCAGGATGGTGGGTGCCATGCAGGATATTACGCAACGTAAAAAGGAGGAAGTAGAAATACGGCAAAGGGCGGAGGAATTGCAATTACTCAATGAGGAATTGCACGTACAATCCGAAGAGCTCACCTCTCAGGCCGAACATTTGCAGAAGCTTAACGATGAAATTGAAGCCCAAAAAGGGTACGAACTGGAAAAAGCACTGGCGCAGGGTAAGTTTGAGATAGCAGCGGAAGTGATGCATGATATTGGTAATGCTATGGTTGGTTTTGGCGCATATATTAACCGCATTAATCAATCGCTTGGCGAAAACCAATTAGATAACGCAAATAATTTGGCGGTTTTCTTAAAATCACAACAACCAATCATCGCTTCGGTTATGGGCGAAGCTAAAGCAAATGCCTTAGTAACCATATCAGAAGGTATAGCTAAAACTCAACATGATAATCATCAGGATATTAACAGGTCAATTACTGAATTAAATAATATCGCTTCGCACATTCAGGAAATACTGCATATACAACGCCAATATGTAAAGGGCGACGGGAGCGGTGTTTCGCAATCCAGAAAACGGGTTGACCTGATTGGTTTGATTAATGACTGCCACTCCATGCTGTTGGCGTCATTCGAAAAAAACGGAGTTATTGTTACTTTAAATACCGCCCCGGGTAAGTATGTAATAAAAGGCGACCATACCAAGTTGATGCAGGTAATTCTGAACATACTTAAAAACAGTGTAGAGGCATTTGATTTTACCTCTCCGGATAAAAGTATAACTATTAATGTGCAAAATATTGATAGCGTTATAGAAATAACCTTTACAGATAAGGGTAAAGGGTTTGATGAAGCTACTGCCAGGCATCTATGCGAACGCGGTTTTACCACTAAAAAAACAGGTACAGGCCTGGGTTTATACAATTGTAAAACTATATTGGAAAGCCATGGGGGCACATTTAATATTATGAGCCCTGGTGTAATGCAGGGTGCGGTAACTACCCTAACGTTTCACCATAATTAATACATTTAACCCAAAAGGCCCGCCACTAGTGGGCGGGCTTTTTGGGTTAATATATGGTAAGTTTTAATTGCCTTGGTCGGGCTTCTTTTCACGGGGACCCCGTTTATAAATGATTAACCCGTTTAAAAAGTTGCGCAGTATCTGATCGCCGCAGGGCTTAAAGTTTGGATGATCCTCATTACGGAATATAGCACTCAATTCGGTTTTTGTGGCCGCAAAATCAACTAGTTTTAAAATCTCTATAATATCATCATCGGTTAACTTTAACGCTACCCGGAGTTTTTTCATCACATCGTTATTACTCATATTTTGTTGCTTAAAGGCGAAATGTAAATTCCATCACATAATTTACATGCGCTGGTTGGTATTGGACAAACTTAATGTCTAAATTCGAAAACCAAATAACAAAATTATGAATCTTAAACTTAAGGTTACACTACTACCTTGTTTTTTAATTCTTCTTATTAGCTTCACTCAGGCGCAAATCAGGTTGCCTAAAATAATAGGGAGCAATATGGTGCTTCAACGCAATCAGGTTGTACCGGTATGGGGATGGGCAAAACCTGGTAAACAGGTTATGGTAAAGTTTTCGGGCCAGCAAAAAAATGCCATTGCCGATGATCAAGGCTATTGGAAAATTTTGCTTTTCCCATTAAAAACCTCTTTACAACCGCAAAAAATGGTTATCTCATCGGATACAACAACCATTAATCTTACAAATATTTTGGTTGGCGAAGTTTGGTTATGCTCTGGCCAATCAAATATGGAATACCTCATGAAACTTGTGCATGCTAAACCTGCCAAGGGAATTGATAGTGCCGCGCTCGAAATATTAACCCACAATCCGCAGATACGGTTGTTTAAGGTAAAAAAGGAATTAAGCACGCCTGATGTTACCACAACCGGCTGGAACGAGTCGGGTGGTGAGTCGCTTGAACAATTTTCAGCACCGGGATATTATTTTGCAAAAACACTTTACGCTAAGCTGCACATACCGATCGGTATGATAGTATCTTCATGGGGGGGCAGCCGTATAGAGCCCTGGACACCGCCAAGCGGATATGCTAATTTGCCCATATTTAAAGATTCGTTTGTTAAAGAACCAATATTAATTGATAGCGTGGTACCGGGTAAAAATTATCAAAGTATGATACAGCCTCTCGCGCCATATGCGCTTCGCGGATTTTTATGGTATCAGGGCGAATCAAATTGTATGACTAACGATGGGATGCGGTACGCTGATAAAATGCAGGCTCTGGTAGAGAGCTGGCGCAAAGCCTGGCGAAACGATAAACTTCCATTTTATTCGGTTTTGATAGCACCTTATTATTATAGCAAACGCAAGGATCATGTACCACATACACCCGAAACCTTAGCTGAATTTTGGGAGGCCCAGATACAGTCATTAAAAATACCTGGAACCGAAATTATTTCAGTTACAGATCTGGTTGACAAACTAAGCGATATTCATCCGTCGTACAAATGGGAGGTAGGCAGGCGGCTCGCCATGGTAGCTCTTGCTAAAGATTATGGTTACAGTAAAGTAATTTATAGTGGCCCCCGGTATAAGAAAATGCAAATCAAAGCTGATAAAGTTACCTTGTTTTTTACCAATGCAAACGGACTAAAAACAAATGATGGTAAAGCGGTTGACAGTTTTACCATTGCCGGTAATGACGGTAAGTTTGTAATCGCCACAGCCGAAATTGCCGGCAGTAAAATTA
Source organism: Mucilaginibacter sp. (assembly GCA_025352225.1). Lineage (GTDB taxonomy): Bacteria > Bacteroidota > Bacteroidia > Sphingobacteriales > Sphingobacteriaceae > Mucilaginibacter. The sequence continues at coordinate 39,767 of JANXTT010000054.1, forward strand.
TAGTTTCAAATCCTGCAATTAAAAATCCGGTAGCTATACGCTTCGCCTGGAACGAAGCCGCTCAACCTAACCTTGTTAACAATGCCTGGCTGCCGGCTTTGCCTTTCCGTACAGATGGTAAAACGTGGAAGTATGTAAAGCCAGAATAGGGGATATAGGTCGTTTATTTTAACTGATGACGTTATTATATTTTATATACACATCTTTTTTCAACCTAATCACGTAAATAAAATAAAATTACATCCATCCGTAAAAAAACATGCAATTCAACTCTTGCCTTTATAAAGCCAAAGTGATGCATCATCGCTTAGCACCAAAGGTGCATCGTTTCCATTACGAAATATTTATGTTCTATCTGGATCTGGATGAGATTGATACACTACACAAGCGACTCAGGTTTATGAGCCGTAACCATTTTAACCTCTTTAACTTTAAGGATAAGGATCATTTGCAACTCCCGGCCGGCAATCCGGATACGTCAAAAAACCTCCGGCAGCATATTACCGATTTTTTGCGCCTCCAAAATGTAAATATTGGTAAAGGGCGCATTATGGTATTAACAAATTTATGTACATTAGGGTATCAATTTAATCCGGTTTCGTTTTATTTTTGTTATGATGAGTTTGACAAACCGCTATGTTCTATAGTAGAAGTTTGCAATACCTTTCACGAAATGAAGCCCTATTTTTTAGGTGCTGAAACCAAAAAGGAGAACCGTTTTAAATTAAACACCGCAAAGTATTTTTATGTGTCGCCGTTTATAGATATGGATACCAACTTTGATTTTGACCTGCAAATACCCGGCGATAAACTACAGGTTAGGATAGACGATTATGATAAGGAAGGTAACCGGTTTTTTATCAGCACATTAAGCGGGCAGAAAAAAAACCTTAACGATGCCAACCTGTTGTATTATTTTTTTAGTTTCCCCATGATCACCCTTAAAGTAATTGGGTTGATACATTGGCAGGCATTAAAATTGTGGGTCAAAAAACTTGAATTTCACAAAAAGGATGATCAAATGAGTCTGCAGCGCGATGTATATAGGCCGTATCCATCAAAAAAAGTAATTTCTTAAATCTTTTTAAACATGTATCTCGTAAATAAGACAATATTATAATCCTAATTACCATGCCCAACGCACTCACACTTGTTAAAAAAAGCGGTTTTTATCAGGATATCGTTTTGAAATTCCTGTCGAAAATGGATAAAGGAACACTTTATCTTACTCTGCACGATGGGCAGTCAATAACACTTGGCGATGGCAGGGATCATACATCAGCTAATATTACAGTTAGGAACGAGGAGTTTTACAAACGCTGTATTTTGTTTGGCGATATAGGTTTTGGTGAGGCTTATGTTGACGGCTTATGGGATACAGATAATATTACTAATGTAATTAAATGGGTGCTGTTAAATATTGATAATGCCCCTGGAGTTTCGGGGAGTAAAACCCAGGCAACTGCTTTAAACATTTTAAAGTTATTTAACAAACTATCACATTTTAAAAGATCAAACACTTTAGAAGGGTCTCGTAAAAACATTGCCGAGCACTATGATCTGAATAACGACTTTTTTGCCAGTTTTTTGGATCCAACCATGACTTACTCCAGCGCTTATTTTTATAAGGATGGTTTAAGTTTAGAGGAAGCCCAGCTAGCTAAATACGAACGGCTCTGCCGTCAACTGCATTTAAAAGCAACCGACCATGTTTTAGAGATTGGCAGCGGCTGGGGGGGTAATGCTATTTATATGGCTAAAAATTACGGTTGCAAAGTAACATCATTAACCATATCTGAGGAGCAGCATAAACTAGCCTGCCAACGCGTAGAGGCCGAAGGCTTATCAGACAAAGTAGAAATACTATTGCAGGATTACCGCCAAATGGAAGGCAAGTTTGATAAGATAGTCTCTGTTGAAATGCTGGAAGCCGTAGGTGATGCCTTTCTGGATGTGTATTTTAGGCAGGTTAACGCGCTTTTGGCAAAGAATGGCATACTTGCTATCCAGGTTATAACCAGCCCTGATTCGCGCTACGAGAGCCTTAAAAAAGGGGTGGACTGGATACAGAAACATATCTTCCCGGGTTCGTTATTGCCATCGGTGGGAGCCATCAACAACGCCATTAACCGTACCAGCGATCTAACGATGGTAGATCTAAAAGATTTGGGAATACATTATGCCACTACATTAAAATTATGGTTCGAGCAGTTTAACTCCAATCTGACAAAAGCGAAAAAAATGGGGTTCGACGAAACCTTTATCCGTAAATGGAACTATTACCTATGCTATTGCGAAGCCGCCTTTGCCATGCGTAATATTAACGTGATGCATTTGGTATATGTAAGGCCTAATAACACGGAGTGGTAGGCGTTAGTTTCGTTTTTGCTACGTGGTAAGTTAGAGTTAATACCAAACAGTTGTTTTATTGGGGTGTTTCGTACTTAAGTTGTTTTATATTGCATTTGTCCTTTTAACTTCATTCAATTTTCATAATTTACCACTAAAATTGTGATACAACTAAAGTTGATATTTCAATTTGTTTAACGCTGCGCAATAATATGTGTAATAACCTGGTTTTTAAACGAAGCTGTAAGTTAATGGGTAACCATTTTGAACTGAGTGTTGTTTCGGATAATGAAAAATGGGCCAATGAGCGAATAGACGATGGCGTCAATGAAATAAAACGCATAGAACGGTTGCTTACCACTTTTAACGATGATAGTGAAACCAACCAGGTAAATAATAATGCGGGTGTTATGCCGGTGGCGGTAAGCAGAGAAACTTTCGATTTGATTAAGCGATCTGTACGGATATCCGAAATTACCCAGGGTGCATTTGATATTAGTTATGGTTCTATTGATAAACGGTTATGGAACTTTGATCAGCAAATGACTTCGTTACCAGATAAAAGCATTGCGAAAAAGATGGTTCGGCTAATCAATTTTCGCAATATTATACTAGATGATGAAAAATGCACGGTGTTTTTGCGCGAAGCCGGGATGCGTATTGGTTTTGGAGGAATAGGTAAAGGATACGCGGCCGAGCGGGCCAAACATGTTATGAAAGAGAAGGGCGTAGAAAGCGGGGTTGTAAATGCTTCGGGCGATTTAACGGCTTGGGGCCTGCAGCCGAACGGTAATAAATGGACACTTGGTATTGCTAATCCAGATTCATCGCACCAAATATTTTCGTATATGAATATTACCGACATGGCCGTGGCTACATCGGGTAATTACGAAAAGTTTATTATGGTTGATGGGAAAAAATATTCGCATACTATTAGTCCGCTTACGGGCCTGCCAGTAACGGGTATAAAAAGTGTAACCATTATCACTACAAACGCCGAAATTGCCGACGCTATGGCAACTCCGGTAATGATTATGGGGATTTATGCCGGCCTTGATATGATTAACCAAATGAAAAACATTGAAGCTGTTATTATTGATGATGATAACAGATTATATACATCTAAAAATATTAATCTAACATAACAGCAAAATGATTCAGCGATTTTTTAAAATATTATCATGCATTATATTTACAATAACTATTACGTCATGTGTGCATTTAAAAGAGTATCAGAAGAACAAATTGAACGACTCAGAAATGGCGCTAGGTAACCGGAAGGTGGAGCGTAATGAACTTAATTTTGAATCGTACCGCGAAAGCGCGTCAGGTGCAAATGCCGGAAAAACTGGCGGTGGTTGTGGCTGTAATTAAATATGCTGATAACACGTACTATATTGTTTTATGAAAAGAATTTTTTTATCCATTATCGGTTTTTCGTTTTTATGCCGCGTCAGTAGCTATGCCCAAACCAATCAGGACAGTATACACAATCCTGGTAAGTTTAGTTTATATACGCCTGTAGAGGAGGATAGCAGCGGTTATAAAGCCCGGAAACTGCGATTGGATGAAATAGACCTCGTTTCGAGCTATTATACACAAGATGGTAATCATTCCCCTATTACCGGAGGCGTTGGTACCGAAAAAGTAACAGATATCGCTAACGGTATTGATCTTAAATTTGTATGGTATGGCGTTGGTAAAAACAAAAACATCCTATCCACAGGCCTCGGCGTAGATTACCATACATCAGCTTCGGCCGCGTATGTTTCTAAATCAGGGGCGTCAAAAACAGGTGGAACAAGGATATATCCTTCACTTGATTTTACTACAGAAAACGTTAAAAAAGGGAGTACTTTTGGGATAGGTGCTTATTACTCTACGGAGTATAATTATAAATCATTTGGCGCCGATTTGCATTTTTCAAAAAAGACAGCAGATAAAAACGGCGAATTTAGTGCTAAAGTACAAGCTTATCTTGATCAGGTTACCCTCATATATCCGTCTGAATTAATACCTGCAACTACTACCACAAATACTATTGTAACGTCAGCCAGCGGCACAACTTCATCAGGTAGTAGTGGTACTAGTGTAAAAATTCCAAGTAGCCCCCGTAATACCTATACGGCATCGTTATCCTATTCGCAAATGATCAATTCAAGGCTTCAGGTTATGGTAATGGCTGATGTAGTTAAGCAAGATGGTTATTTAGGTTTACCTTTCCACCGGGTATATTTTACCAACAGGGTGGATAGTGTTGAAAAACTGCCTTCGTCGCGGTTTAAACTGCCATTGGGTATCAGGCTCAATTATTTTATGGGCGATAACATCATTATACGCTCCTACTATCGGTACTATACCGATGATTGGGGTACCCAATCTAATACAGCATATTTGGAAGTACCATATAAAATAACTCCGTTTTTTTCGGTTTCGCCTTTTTACAGGTATTATACACAAACAGCGGCCAAATACTTTAAACCTTACGCCATTCATACCATTGGCGAGACCTACTATACCAGTAACTATGCTTATGCAGAGTTTAACAGTGCTTTTTATGGTGTTGGGCTAAGGCTGGCTCCGCCAAAGGGTGTTTTAGGTTGGCAAAACCTGCATGAGATGGAAATTAGGTACGGTCATTATTCGCAAACTACCGATTTAACGTCAAACGTGATTTCAATAAGCTTTGGATTTAAATAAAAAGCAATTTATTATAATCTATCCGTCCGCTCAGGCACCCGCACCTGAGCGGATAAACCAGCAGGCAACCAGGTAGCTTGCACAAAGCTTCTAAACTCGTACTGGCTTAGTCTCCCTAAACCTGCTAAAAAATATCAGCGCAAGCAAGCAGAGTACAAACCCGCATAAACCATTTAGGCGCAGGCCATAATCATGGCCGGGGTCTTTACCATATATAGTCAATAAGGCAAATAACGCAATGCCCAGGGTTTGGCCAAGTTTAACAAACAAGTATTTCACTGCAAAAAACATCCCCTCACTGTTCTCTCCGGTTTTTATGGAGTCGTTTTGGGCAATTTCGGCTAAAATAGCATTAGGTAAAATACCCAGGGCAGCCAGCGGGAAAGCGGCACAAATCACCAGCGTATAAATTTGGGCATGCGCCGAAAAAGGAAGTTTTCCCAAAAAATAGATCACCACAAAAATTAAGCTCAGTATCCCGAAAGAAAACAATACCAGCGGCTTTTTACCAAACCGGGCCGAGATATAATTGATGAGCGGATAAAACATAACTGATACCAGTACCATAACACCCATTAATAAACCACCTTCGGACTGGGGGAGGCCAAGCAGTACAGTAACAAAAAATAATAACCCGCTTGATATGATACTTAGTGCCATATAGTACGAAAAATCTGATATAAGATAATACTTGAAGTTGCGGTTGCCAAAAGTTTTGCGGACAGCTGGCCATAACGGCAGGTGAGAGGGTTTACTATTGGAGTATTTTTTCTCGTTAATATAAAAAACAGGAATCAGCATAACCAGGCCAGCGAAAACGCTTAAAGCCCAAATGGTATATTGTAATGCATTGGTGCGGGATGTGACATGGTAAAAATGCTGTATAAGATCGGCAAAGTTATTAATCAGAGCCGAAAATATAATACCCATTACAAACCCGATCTGTTGGAACGAGGACAGCTTAACTTTCTCGTCGGCCGTATCGGTCATTTCGGGTAAAAGGGCATTATAGGGTATAATATAACTGGTAGCCGCAATAAAAAAACCAATAAGCGCAAAGGTTAACCATATCGCGTTATGGATATGTTCGGCCATAACAACCGGGTAAAAGGTTAGACAGCAAAATATTACCGTTGGTAAGGTTGCCTTCTTCATAAAAGGTATTCTACGACCTTTCGGGTTATCGCTCTTATCGCTCAATGACGCTAAAAAGGGATCAAAAAAAGCATCTACCAACCTGCCCGATGCCGCTATGATAGACATGATATTGAGTACCCCAAATACCATTAGCTGTGGCACCAACGGTATCAGCCCGGAGTTAGATGGCGGCAAATAAAAGTATGGCAGCATCACAATAATGGTATTAGTCATGATGCTCCAGCCCATCATACCGGCAGCATAAGCTACCTGTTTCCGGAAGGGCAATTTAGATACAGACATGCTGCAATATGCAATTATTATAATAATAAATGTAATGATTTTACCATTTTTACATAACAACGTTTATTGGTATATTGAAGCGATTTGAATATTAGCTACTTAATTAAATAAAATGGCGGCTGAACAGGCACAACAACTTAAAAAGGTTTTAAAGCCGGTACATTTATGGGCCATTGCGGTGGGCCTGGTTATATCCGGCGAATATTTTGGTTGGAACTACGGTTGGGGTGTAGCAGGTACGGTGGGGTTTTTAATTGCCACCATTATTGTAACGGTTATGTATGTTACCTTTGTTTTTAGCTATACCGAGCTAACTACATCTATACCCCACGCAGGGGGCGCATTTGCTTATGCTTACCGAGCTATGGGGCCTGTTGCGGGCTTAATAGCAGGTTATGCAACTCTGGTTGATTTTGTACTAGCTACACCCGCCATAGCATTTGGGTTGGGCAGTTACCTCCATTTTCTATATCCCGGTTTATTGGTGCTGCCATCTGCTTTGGTGTTTTACCTGGTGTTTATCATCATCAATATATGGGGTATTAAAGAGTCGGCGGTGTTTTCCATAATGATGTCTGTATTGGCTGTTGCCGAACTGATATTGTTTATGGGCATTATATCTCCATCTTTTAAAATGACTAATTTTATGCATAACCCAATGCCTTTTGGGTGGATGGGCATATTTGCCGCACTGCCCTTTGCTATTTGGTTTTACCTGGCTATTGAAGGTGTTGCCATGGTTGCCGAAGAGGTAAAGAATCCTAAAAGAGATATCCCGAAAGGTTATATATCAGGTTTGGCAACCTTAATTTTTTTAGCGCTGGGTGTGATGATATTTGCAGGCGGCATCACCGATTGGCATAAACTCAGTAATCTGGATTATCCCTTGCCCGAGGCAATAGCCATAGTTTTAGGCAAAGCGAATGGTTTAACCAAGATATTTGCCAGTATAGGTCTGTTTGGGCTAATTGCCTCGTTCCATGGCACTATGCTGGCTTACTCACGGCAGGTATATGCTATGGCCCGTAGCGGATACCTGCCCCGTGGCTTGGCTACCGTCAATAAAAAATTCAATACCCCGCATTGGGCCATTATTGCCGGTGCCGTGGTGGGATGCATTGCATTAGCAACAGGCACTACCAGCCAGATCATCGTACTATCAGTATTGGGAGCCGTTATTATGTATATGCTGAGTATGGTTAGTTTATTTGTTTTGCGCGTTAAAGAGCCAGGCCTTGAACGGCCATTTACGGCTCCATTTTACCCAATATTTCCGGCTATAGCATTGCTTATCACGTTTATTTGTATGGGTGCCATTATTTATTACAATGTATGGGTGAGTATGCTGTTTTTAGCAGGCCTTGTAATAGCTGTTCTAACTTTTGTGTTAATGGGAAAACATAAACAAAAGATAACAGGAGAGGTATTATTAGATAACAGGGAAGAAGTTATGTTTGAAAAATTATAACCAAATTATCAAAATGGCCTATCAGCACACCATTAAAAATAAAGTTTACCGGTTTAACAGCCTCAAAATTTTATTGGCCAAAGCCACCCCTTACCGCTCGGGCGACGCGTTGGCCGGTTTGGTTGCCGATGGTTACGAAGAACGGATTGCCGCGCAAATTACGCTGGCCGATGTACCGTTGAAGGTGTTTTTGAATGAAGCCATTATACCTTATGAAACTGACGAAGTAACGCGCCTCATTATTGACGATCATAACACTAAGGCTTTCTATCCGATCAGTCATTTAACTGTTGGTGAGTTTAGGGACTGGCTTTTAGCCGATGAAGCTGATACCACAACATTAGCTTCATTAGTACCTGGAGTAACGCCCGAAATGGCAGCCGCGGTATCTAAACTGATGCGCAACCAGGATCTGATAGCTGTTGCCAGGAAATGCGAGGTCGTTACCCGTTTCAGAAACACCATTGGTTTGCACGGCCATTTTTCTACACGGTTACAACCTAACCATCCAACTGATGATGCTAAAGGAGTTGCCGCCAGCATGATAGATGGCTTGCTGTACGGTAGCGGTGATGCCGTTATTGGTATTAACCCCGCAACAGACAATCCAGCCGCGGTGATCCAATTGCTCAACCTGATAGATACATTAAGGCAACAGTTTGACATTCCAACACAATCGTGCGTATTATGCCATTTAACTACTACGCTGCAAATTATAAACAGCAATGCCCCGGTTGATCTTACCTTCCAGTCCATAGGTGGTACTGAGCAAACTAATGCCAGTTTCGGTATTAACCTGGCATTGGTAGAAGAAGCCTACCAGGCAACATTATCCCTAAAAAGGGGAACAATAGGCAATAATGTAATGTATTTTGAAACTGGCCAGGGAAGTTCATTATCTGCCAACTCGCATCATGGTGTTGATCAGCAAACCTGCGAGGCGCGTGCTTATGCAGTAGCTCGTAAATTTAACCCGCTACTGGTCAATACAGTTGTAGGCTTTATTGGCCCTGAATATTTATTTGACGGTAAGCAGATTATCCGCGCAGCGCTCGAAGATCATTTTTGTGGTAAATTGCTCGGCCTGCCAATGGGAGTTGACGTTTGTTATACCAATCATGCCGACGCAGATCAGGACGATATGGATAACCTGTTGACATTGCTTGGTGTTGCGGGTTGTAACTTTGTAATGGGGATCCCGGGCTCTGACGATATTATGCTGAACTATCAATCTACGTCTTTCCACGATGCTTTGTACCTGCGTAAACTGCTGGGTTTAAAACCAGCCCCCGAGTTTGAACAGTGGCTGATTAAGCAAGGCATATTTGATGAACATGGCACCATCAGCCATCAGCATAACACCCATAAACTATTAAATGCCAATAATGACTTATGGACGAAATAACTAATAGTCAACCAATAGTAAATGATACATGGATGGCTCTGCGCGAGTTTACCGCGGCCCGTATTGCGCTCGGGCGAACAGGTAATAGCATCCCTTTGCAAGAATTGTTTGATTTTAAACTTGCACACGCGCATGCCCGTGACGCGGTATTTTCTGAATTGGATATACCCGGGATAACCAACAGCCTTAACCAATTTGATAACCTGGTTTTTACCCTGCACAGCAAAGCCACCAACAGGGCAAAGTATTTAAAGCGGCCCGATTATGGCCGAAAGTTAAATGAAGCATCTACCCAATACCTCGAAAGCATTATCTCTCCCCAAACAGATATTACCATAGTTATTGCCGACGGCCTTTCGGCTACCGCGGTTAACCAATATGCTGTAAGTATGCTTGAATGCCTGATGCCAAAACTTTTAAACGCGTCATTAAAGCTTTCGCCTTTTGTTATAGTAAAACAGGGCAGGGTTGCTGTAGCTGATGAGATTGGCTATTTACTGAGATCCAAATTATCGATTATATTAATTGGAGAGCGTCCGGGCCTTAGCGCACCCGATAGCATGGGGGCTTACCTCACTTTTAACCCTCAACCAGGCCTAACCGACGAATCACGCAACTGTGTCTCTAACATTCGCCCTGATGGTTTAAATATGCAGTTAGCTGCCGACAAGTTGTTTTACCTTATCTGCCAATCTCTGCAAAGAAAACTCTCTGGCATCGATCTTAAAGATAACTCGGGATTAATAGGGGAGTAAGTTACTTTTCTCCTCCGAAAACCCACTCAATACCCGGACGAAAAAGAACAGCGTGATTATTGTCATAACTAACGCCTAAAGAGAGTAGTACGTTTTTTTTAACATGATATCCATATCCAAATGCTACAATGTTTTCACCGCCGGAAAGTTCCTGGGTACCCAGGTTTGGATTGGTTGTAACTACAACGCTTTCAGGGGCATCGCCTCCAAGCGAAGATGTATTTCCATATATTTCGGCAAAAAGGATACTTTTTTCGGAAAGCTTAAAGGTTGTACCCAAAGCATAGTTTAATAAATTATTAGCGGTTACCCCTTGCGGTGCTCCCAGGAAAGTATAACTCAGGTTGAAACTTGTGTAAAATTTCCCGGTTGTTTTACTCAGAATAATAAAAGGGGTGTAATCTGTTTTACCTGTGCCAATAAGCGAGTTTTGAGCAGTAGGTATTTTAATCTCAGCCGCAATAGAAACTGAAGGAAGTATTTTGGTTTCAGCATATAACTGGTAAAAAAGAGTGGCTTCAAGATCGCCAATCCCCGTTGCAGATGGCCCGTTTTTAGAGTGAATATTGGTAAATGCTACCGGCTCTACCAATAGTGTAAGTTTTTTAGTAAGCCCCAATTCAAATGCTAATGGCATGGCAGTTTCTGTTCCCTGATTAGATGTTTGAAATTCAATCCCTGTGCCTATTGCTAATTGCCCGGGCAAAAGAGGCTTGGAGTCTTCTGTTTCTAAAGCCTGAGCGTTTACTTTTAAAAAGCATATGATAGAAATCAAAAAAGTGAATGCTAGCCTTTTCATCTTAATAAAATTTAAAATCTATTATGAATTGTGTACAATTATAGCCAAAAAATATTGTGATTGAGCAAGCCTTATTTATCTAATATCTACTTCAAAAACGGCTTAACTTTACCAATCGCGAAAGCTAATTGCTCAGCAGGGGTGAGGTTGGTGTTATCCAATATAATGGCATCATGTGCCCGTATTAACGGACTTTCTTCGCGGGTGGTGTCCTGATAATCACGGTGAGCAAGGTTATCAAAAACCTGTTCTAAAGTTATATCCGGGTTTTTTGGCGAAAGTTCCATAAATCGCCTTTTGGCACGTACAAGAGGGTCTGCAGTCATAAAAAGCTTTACCTGGGCATGCGGAAAAACAATGGTGCCGATATCGCGGCCATCCATTACAATATTTTTGGAGCGGCCCATACGTTGCTGTTGTTTCACCATTTCAATACGCACATCATGCAAAGCGGCTACGGTGCTCACGTTTTCAGAAACCGGCATTTGACGTATTTCGTCTGATACTTCTTCGTCGTTCAAACTAATATGAGTTTGATAATCACGTGAGTGGAAGTTGAGGTGTATATTGTGCAATGCAGCTATTATTTGCTCATGATCTTTTAAATCAATATCATTGCGCAAAAAATATAAAGTAACGGCGCGGTACATAGCACCACTATCAATATAAATAAAGTGGAGATTTTTTGCTAAAGCTTTTGCTAAAGTGCTTTTTCCGCAGGAAGAATATCCATCTATAGCGATTACGATGTTGTTGCCCATTTATAAACAAAGCTACAATTTTTGAAATGAATTTTACCAAAACAGATCTGCAAAGAGACGTACATTATAAAACTTCGCGCAGCGGGGGCAAAGGCGGGCAAAATGTAAACAAGGTTTCGAGTAAAGTGGAGCTCCTGTTTTCTGTAAACGATTCCATTTTGTTTAATACCGACGAAAAACAACTGTTGTTAACCCGCCTGCAATCTCGTTTAAGCAAAGAAGGGTTTATACAAATTATATGCGACGAAGAGCGTAGCCAGTATTTAAACAAAGAAATAGCATTGGAGAAGCTGATGGAAATATTGGTTCGGGCATTGCATGTTCCAAAGAAACGTAAGGTAACTAAACCATCAAAAAGTTCGATAAATGCCCGGCTGGACAATAAACGAAGGTCGGCACTGAAAAAGATAAATCGAATTAAGCGTGATTTTCATGATTGATAAGGATCAGGCCTATTTTACTGATTGCTAATTAACCAACTAATTAAAACGGTATAAAACGGATACCGATCCCCATTGATGCGGATGCACCATTTCCTGGGTTTCGCGCGACTGAAATATCACTGATAAATCAAGAACCCAATGGCCATTCACAAAACTTCCGCCTATTTGATCAGTAAAAATAATTGGTTTTTGAGTTGCTGTTATTTCAAGGTGACGAGGTTTATGATTAAATAGACTGCCCGCTACTGTGGCATTATAAGCTACATAATTTATTAATGGCTTATTATAAAAAAAAAATTCAGCATCATGAAGTGGTTTTATATTACGATTTTGCCAAATAGAACTTGTGGTACTGCTGGAATTAAATAGCTGATTAAATTTGCCAGCACGAAACAGTACACCTGCCGATGCGCCTGTTAAACCGTTCCCAACATCGGCGTGCGTATTTAGAGAGATATCAAATGCCGAACCTCTTAATAACAAACGATTATATTCTGCCGAAAGGTTTACTTCATAGTTGTTTTGTATTTGGTATTGCCAGCCTCCTGGCGTATAAAATCCAAATGTTTTATGTATTAAATCCTGAATTTCTTTGCCGTAGGAGTATCGTCCAACAAATCCGGTTTGTATCTCCAGTTTAAGGTTACTTTCGTTTTTGTACAATAGGTTTAATGAAGAACCTACATAAAGATAACCGGCAAATGGCCTGTCCACATATATTGATGATGGAATAAAGCCCGATTGTGGAGTGTATATCTTTTGCCCAAGCTCAAAGCTCAATACCTTGTTTTGCAAAAACGAAGTATTAGTATTGTCGATCTTTAACGCGTGTCTGAAATAAAAAAAGTTACCTGCTGTATAGTATTTATCCGATCCGCGGGCCAAAAAACCATCATTGTCTGTTTTGAAACCAGCTTCGTTTTTATAAGTTTCATTTTGTGCGAACAGGGTATACCCCCAAAACAGAAGAACAAGTATTACAAGAAATCTAGGTTTCATTCAAAGAAAATAATTTGCCAAAAATAAAAAAAAGCTAGACAATATCCGGCTTTTAATATTCTCATCATTAGCCCAGATCAAAAAGTATATCCAAAACTAAAGTATGGCCAATAGGGCGCAAACGAGTTGGATGTTATTATAGGGCTTACACCAGCTCTAAAGCAAAATCCGCCATCTTCGGGCTGGCTTCGGTATCCAAAGGTCATGGTGCCGTATACTCCATTTAGTGACGATGAATTTGAATTATTATAGCTGCCACCAGGGTTGTTGTTGTCGACAAAAATAAATGAGCCTGACGTTTTTACGCTATAATAACTTATACCGGCTCCAACTTCAAAATATTTTCCCTTTTTTCCGGCCAAATAGTTGAGTACTACCGGTGCCGAAAAAAAATTATCGCCGTTTTGGGCAAAAAAACCTATCCCTACTCGTCCACCTAATCCATCATGCCTTTTGCTGAACCTCGTATCGTAATTTAACGAATAGATGATTCCGTTTCCAAATAATTCAAAATATACGTTACTTGCCGGCTTGGCAGTTGTTGAATCGGATCTTAAGGCGACACTTTTATTTTGTGCCGTTAAGACACTATTAAATGTAACTACCAATAACAATACAAATATTGTTCTTTTTAGAAAAATGTGTTTCATAGAGGTTTTTTTATTTGTTGTGAAGATACTTTTTTTACAACAGATCAAAAAACTAATTTAAGACGGGTTTTAAATCTTCTTTAACGGTTAAGTCTATTGCGTCTTTTACCTTTTCTTTCAATAGAGCCATATCAATTACTTCGCGCATTTCTTTAACGTAATGAAATTGCATGTCAGTAATGTAACCTTCTTTTATTTCAAGAATATCTTTCTCATTTGATTTACAAAGGATTATCTCTTTAATATTAGCGCGTTTAGCTGCCAGTATTTTTTCTTTAATACCACCAACAGGCAATACTTTCCCTCTTAAGGTAATTTCGCCCGTCATGGCTAAGTGAGGTTTAACTATACGCTGCGTAAAGGCCGATGTTAACGCGGTTAACATGGTTATACCTGCCGATGGGCCATCTTTAGGTGTAGCACCCGCTGGCACATGGATATGTATATCCCATTGTTCAAATAATTTAGGATTAATATCAAAGTATGAGGCGTGCGCACGTAAATATGCTAATGCGATTGTAGCCGATTCTTTCATTACATCTCCCAAACTGCCGGTTAATGTTAAGCGACCCTTGCCGGGGCTTAGGCTGGCTTCAATAAATAATATATCGCCACCAACCTGTGTCCAGGCTAAACCTGTTACAACGCCTGCAACATCATTACCTTCATACATGTCTTTATCGTAAATAGGCGCGCCTAATATTTTTTCAACGTCTTCTTTATTGATAACCTGATTGTATTCCTCTTCCATAGCAATGTTTTTAGCAATGCCACGTATTAATGAGCCTATTTTTTTCTCCAATGCCCGCACGCCAGATTCGCGCGTGTAATCTTCTACCACTTTTTCAAGCACATTGTTTTTAAGCGTAACATCTTTAGTTTTTAAACCATGTGCATCGCGTTGTTTAGGTACAAGGTGTTGTTTAGCAATTTCAATTTTTTCTTCAATGGTATAGCCATTTACTTCTATAATCTCCATCCTATCCAGCAGGGCAGGTTGTATGGTGCTTAATGAATTTGCTGTAGCGATAAACATTACATTAGAAAGGTCGAAATCCATTTCTACATAATGATCGTAAAAAGTGCTGTTTTGTTCAGGGTCGAGCACTTCAAGCAAGGCTGACGATGGGTCGCCCCTGAAATCATTTCCTACCTTATCAATTTCATCCAGTATAAAAACCGGGTTTGCCGCTCCTGCCTTTTTTAGTGACGATATAATACGGCCCGGCATAGCGCCAATATATGTTTTACGGTGGCCGCGTATCTCTGCTTCGTCGCGGATGCCGCCCAGTGCCATACGTACATATTTGCGGCCCAGCGCTTTGGCTATGGATTTACCAAGCGAGGTTTTGCCAACTCCAGGAGGGCCTACCAGGCAAAGTATAGGAGCTTTCATGTTATGCTTTAGCTTTAATACAGCTAAATATTCTATGATGCGTTTTTTAACCTTATCCAGCCCAAAATGATCCTTGTCTAGTACTTTTTGTGCTCTTTTCAGATCAAAATTATCTTTAGTAAAATCATTCCAGGGGAGGTCAAGTAATAATTCCAGGTAATTTATTTGTACAGAATAATCTGCCGCCGCAGGATTGGTGCGTGCAAGTTTTTCTAATTCTTTAGTAAAATGTACATTTACCTCTTTACTCCATTTTTTCTTTAATGCGCGTTTGCGCAGGTCTTCTATTTCCAAATCCGGAGAGTTTCCACCTAGTTCTTCCTGAATTGTTTTTAACTGCTGATTTAAAAAATAATCGCGCTGTTGCTTATCCAGGTCTGTACGTACCTTGGTTTGTATCTGGTTTTTTAGTTCGAGCATTTGTATCTCAACAGTTAAATGCTCTAAAATTAACCGAGCCCTGTCGCGTAGGTTGTTAACTTCCAATAAGTGCTGTTTGGCATTCATATCCGCATTCATGTTTGAGGATATGAAATTGATCAGAAATGAAGTGCTTTCAATATTGCGTATGGCAATGCTGGCTTCGCTTGGCAGGTTTGGCGAAAGTTGAATAATGCTCATGGCCATATCTTTTATTGATGATACCATGGCTTTAAATTCTTTATCTTCTTTTGATTTAACTTCCAGAAAAGGCTGTACGGTAGCTTTAATATAAGGATCAGTTTGTATTTCGTCCTTTAACATGAACCGCTTTTTTCCTTGCAGTATAACAGTAGTGTTGCCGTCGGGCATTTGCAGCATTTTAACTATCACAGCAATGGTACCCACCTGGTTCAATTGTTCAAATGTGGGGTCTTCTATTCCCACATCCTGCTGCGAAACTACCCCGATCATCCGGGTGCCTTTGTTGGCATCGCGTATTAATTTAATTGATTTATCACGGCCAACCGTAATAGGAATTACTACCCCCGGAAATAATACCGTATTTCGTAAAGGTAGTATTGACAAAATTTCAGGCAGTTGTTCATTGTTCATTTCCTCCTCATCCTCGGAGGACATGAGCGGAAAAAACTCTGAATCTTCGTTTATTATTGGTAAAGCGCTTCTAAAATCAAATGGGTCAAAACTCATGTAGTACTGTTATGTTAATATAAATAACGTCAAACTGTCAGCCTGTTTTAATATAACAGGTAAATATATGCAATTATTGACGGAGTAACTGTTGAAAAGTATATGTTTCAAGAGCTATGCCAAGCTTATAAAATTTGTAACTTTATCATGATTTATATTAACACTATTATAAGATTGGCATAATATTTTCTTGATAAAAGAGTTAATATAGTATTAATGGCTTAATACCCTAATGAAGATTTCAGTCATAATTTCGTTTTTGATTATTTCATCGCTTGAAGTTGTACAGGCTCAAAATGCACATTTAATGCTCGGGCAACAGGCTGTTATGGATCGCGACTTTAAAAAGGCGGTGGTTCATCTTGAAAAAGCTTGTGTTATTGACTCCACAAATTCAAATGCGCTGTGGATGCTTGGCTATTCTTATTACCATAGCGAAAATTACAAAAAATCAATAATAGCTTACACCAAGGTTATTGAATTTAAACCTACAGATTGTTCGGCATACTATTACAGGGCGAGGGCAAAAGATTACCTGGCCAAGGATGCACAAACCACGCCTACCGAAAAGGAAGCTGACCTGCTGGGGGCCATTGTAGATTTAACTAAAGCAATTACAATTAACCCTTCTGATATTAAATTTTACCAGAACCGCGGAATATTTTACCGCGAATACGGGGTATTTAAACTGCAGAAAACGCATAAATTTTACGATAGAACCCGTGGTATTAATTCGTTAAAGGCCTCTATTGCCGATTTGGAAAAAGTTTTGAATGAAAATCCGGATCATCCTGATATTGCATCCTTGCTTGAACTGTCAAAACAGCAGCTAGCGGCGGCAACTATGCAGGTTGCTAAAAATTAACTTTGTGTTTATCTTCCCATTAATTTACCTGAACTTCCCGGTAATAGTGTAATTATTGAGTCCCAAGAATAAAATTTTTTGATTTTTTTTGATAGAATAGAGCGAATCTGGGAAATACGTTAATTGCTCTTTAGTTTGATATAGAAGATTTTTTGTAAAATTTTTGATTCGCACACTCCTAACCTGAGTGTCCCTCAATATAACCAGTATCTGCCGTATATGTAAGGCGGTATCAATAGCGTTGTATACTATTGAATCCGCATTGCTTTTAACCTGGTAACTATCTTTCCACGATGCTTTATTAATGTCAGACTCAATAAATAAGGCCAGCTCGCGTTTCCAGTTTTTTATTTTGGCCGGCTTAGTGTACTCATGCCCATTATAGCTTGCTGTTTTTAAAATCGGAGTCTGTTTCAGGTTGAGCCTTGTAGCTTCGGCATTAAAATACCTTTTCAAGTCAAAATATCTTAAACTGCCGTTACCTTGTTTTACCTCGGGTTTACACCCAAAAATGCAGGTCCAAAAAACAACAATCAGTAATAATACACATACATGTTGCTTGCGCGGGTTACACCAATACATGCTCGCTCATTTGTTTAGGTATAGGTACGCCTATAATTTTTAAAATAGTAGGGCCAATATCGCCTAGCTTGCCGTCTTTTATAGCTTTGTAATCATCGTCAATTAAAATGCAGGGTACAAGGTTAGTTGTATGCGCGGTATTGGGCGATCCATCATCGTTTATCATAAACTCGGCATTGCCATGATCTGCAATAATAATAAAGGAATAACCGTTTTCGATTCCTGTTTCAACAACTTCCCGGGTACAGCTATCAACAGTTTCGGCGGCTTTAACTACAGCTGCAAAATCGCCGGTATGACCAACCATATCGGTATTGGCAAAATTAAGACAGATAAAATCGGCCCATCTGCTTTTAAGCTCCGGTATGATTGCATCACGAATACCTTCGGCGCTCATTTCGGGTTGTAAATCATAAGTAGCTACCTTAGGCGAAGGGATTAAAATGCGTTTTTCGTTTATAAACTCTTTTTCGCGGCCACCGGAGAAGAAAAAGGTTACGTGCGGATATTTTTCTGTTTCAGCTATCCTGATTTGATTTTTACCGGCATCTTGCAAGGTTTCCCCCAATGTATAACTCAGGTCATCCTTAGTAAAAACAACTTTTACATTTTTAAAAGTCTCGTCATAAGTAGTCAATGTAATATAATGCAAGTCAAGCGGGTGCATATTTTGCTCCGGAAATGCTTTTTGCGTTAAAGCGGTAGTAATTTCGCGGCCACGGTCTGTACGAAAGTTGAAGCAAAGCACAACATCGCCATTTTTAATTAGAGCAATGGGGTTATTATTACTGTCTGTTTTTACAATAGGCAATATAAATTCATCGGTAACACCTTCGGCGTACGATTCAGTAATAGCTTTTTGAATATCATGTGTATGTTTTCCTTCGCCGTTTACCATAACATCATATGCTTTTTTTACTCTTTCCCACCGGTTATCCCTATCCATAGCATAATATCTGCCAATGGCCGATGCCAGTTTGATATTACTCGTATCGGCAATATAGTTTTCCAGATCAGTAATATACCTGATACCTCCATTTGGGTCGGTATCGCGCCCGTCTAAAAAGGCATGAATATAAACATTGGGTAGCTGAAACCTTCCGGCAACATCACATAACCCTTTTACATGCTTAATATGGGAGTGAACGCCGCCATCAGATACCAGGCCGATAAAGTGAACGTCGCGATTATTTTGTTTAGCGTAGGTAAAAGCCTCCTTGATCACCTGGTTTTCATCAAACTCCTTGTCGTCAACTGCTTTATGTATGCGGCCAAGTTCCTGATAAACCACACGGCCGGCACCTAAATTCATATGTCCAACTTCCGAATTTCCCATCTGGCCCGCAGGTAGCCCCACTGATATACCCGAAGCTTGTAATTTAGAATTTGGATATTTCTGTAAAAGCGAATCGAAATATGGTGTATTGGCAGCTAAAATAGCATTTGATTTATCATTACGGCCATAACCCCATCCATCCAGGATAATTAAGGCAACTTTTTTATTTAATTTTTCCACGGTGCAAATATATATTGATCCAATTAACTTTAGTATATTTATATGGTTGCCGCGTTAAAAATTAATAAGTTTTTTGGCACAATTATGGCTGCCCTTATATTGTTCTCATTATAACACGAAATGAAATTGCTCTATTTACTGACTGTTTTTTCAATTGCAATGTTTCAGCCCAAAGCAGCTGACCCAATTGAGCGAGTTGTGGTTATGTTTAAGCAGAATAATTTAGTGGAACTATACAAAAGCTTTGCCCCTAGCATTGAACTTAGTTTGTTAAACGATAATAATATATACTCTAAAGAGCAGGCAGAAATTATATTGAATAATTTTTTTGCTAAAAATACGATAAGTAGTGTTAAAGTTATTCATAGAGTTGATTCAAACCCCGATTACCGTTTTGCCGTGTTGATTTTAACAAGTAAAGGAGGCAATTACCGTACGTCATTTTCTTTACGCAACACTAATGGGATTTTCCAGATGAATGAACTCCGCATTGAAGAAGAAAAAATCAAATAGCTTTAAAGTATTTTTATACTTTTGGAGCTATTAAAAAACAGAAATTGGATATAACTGCAATTCGCGAATTAATAACCATATACCTTGCCGAAGATGTTGGCGATGGTGACCATACCTCCTTATCTACCATTCCAGCAAATACGCCGGGTAAAGCTAAATTGTTAGTTAAAGAAGACGGCATACTGGCCGGTGTGGATTTAGCCGTTGAAATATTTAAAATAATTGATGATGGCCTTGAAGTTGAATTGTTTTTAAAAGACGGCTATCCAATAAAAAAAGGTGATATTGCTTTCTACGTGAAAGGTGATGTACACAGTATACTGAAGGCCGAGCGGCTTGTGCTGAATTGCATGCAGCGTATGTCGGCCATAGCTACAGAAACCCGTAAAATTGTGGACTTGCTGATTGGTACAGAAACAAAAGTACTGGATACCCGTAAAACAACACCTGGATTTAGATATTTTGAAAAATGGGCAGTTAAAATTGGTGGTGGCGTTAACCATCGTTTTGGGTTGTACGATATGATATTGATTAAAGATAATCATGTTGATTATTCAGGCGGCATTAATAATGCTATTAATAACGCCAGGCAATATGTAGCTAAACATCATAAAAAACTGGACATAGAAATAGAGGTTAGAAACTTTGATGAGCTTAATGAGGTTTTGAAAACAGGAGGCGTACAAAGAATATTGCTGGATAATTTTTCGCTAACTGATTTAAAAAAAGCTGTTAATATGATAGGAGAGCAGCATACAACGGAGGCTTCGGGTGGTATAACGATAGATAATGTACGGGATTATGCGGAGTGTGGTGTAAACTATATTTCGATAGGAGCCTTAACTCACTCAGTCAAAAGCCTTGATCTTAGCTTAAAAGCCGTTAAAGAATAAATAATATGCGTAGTACAACCAGCAATTTAGTATTATTGTAGTGAGATGATTTCAATATATTCGATTTCAGCGCTCATACTGGCTTATCTGTTTGGTTCTATACCTACAGCCGTATGGATTGGCCAGGCGTTTTACAATGTTGATGTACGTGAGTATGGCAGCGGTAATGCAGGAGCAACAAACACCTTTAGGGTGCTGGGGAAAAAGGCCGGCATCCCGGTAATGCTTATTGATATTCTTAAAGGATGGACGGCAACAAACCTGGCATACTGTATTGGTATATCTACTACGGGGGCGTTTCATTCAAATGCATTTGTAAATTTCCAACTCGCTTTAGGTATTACCGCTGTAATGGGTCATTTGTTCCCGCTTTTTGCAGGGTTTAGGGGTGGTAAAGGTGTGGCAACATTGTTTGGTATGGTTTTGGCAGTTCACCTGCAGGCTTCATTACTTTGTGTGTCCGTATTTATTGTAGTTCTTTTATTTACTCGTTATGTTTCCTTAAGCTCTATTTTGGCCAGCTTTACTTATCTCATCGGCGTTACATTTGTTTTTCCGTTGTATATTAAATCGGTCATAATTTACGGAATGTGCATATGCGTATTAATATTAGTTACTCACCAAAAAAATATAGAACGTTTACTAAAAGGTAAGGAGTCGAAAGTTAATCTTTTTAAACGTAAAACTACCTAACTATGAAATTAAACCAAACAATAGCGGCAACTGCACTTTCAGTTGTGCTTTTTTCGTGCACCACTGTTCCGCTAACAGGGCGCAAACAATTTAATGCCGTGAGCGATGCCGAAGTTAACCAGTCCGCGGCTCAAAGTTACACTCAACTATTATCTGATCCGCAAACCGTAGTAATAAGAGGCACCAGTGATGCGCAGCGTGTGAAAACTATTGGAACCAGGTTGGCCAATGCCATTGAGCGTTATTTACAAGCTAATGGCCTGGGCGATCAATATAACTTTAAGTGGGAATTTAACCTGATACAAAGCAAACAAGTAAATGCCTGGTGCATGCCAGGTGGTAAAGTGGCCGTATACTCTGGCATATTACCTGTAACACAAACCGATGCAGGTTTAGCTACCGTATTAGCTCACGAAATTGGCCATGCTATTGCACACCACTCTGCCGAAAGAATTTCCCAGCAAATGGTTGCTCAGGGCGTTGGCGGTTTATTGGGGGCCTCAACTGGTAACTCCAGTAGCGGAGCTATCATCAATCAACTGTATGGCATTGGCGGCCCTTTATTGCTATTGAGCTATTCACGTAACCAGGAATCAGAAGCTGATCGTTTAGGTTTAACGTTTATGGCTATGGCCGGATACGACCCTCGTGCTGCTTTAACTTTTTGGCAACGTATGGTTAGCCAAAGCCAGGGAGGTGCACCACCGGAACTTTTAAGTGATCACCCGTCTGACGATAGACGGATTGCTGATATTCAGAGCCGTATGCCCGAGGCCCTAAAATATTACAAAAAATAAACGTACCCGCGCAAGCGGGTTTCTTATTTTTGTATCATGCAGAAAGTTAAATTCCTGACAGCAGCGTGGAAAAACCTGTTAATGGTGAATTACGAAGTTGATCCTGAAATTTTAAAACCGTACCTGCCCCCGGCAACAGAGCTCGACTATTGGCAGGGAAAGGCCCTTGTGAGTATGGTGGGTTTTCTTTTTCAGGATACGCGTGTATTTGGCGTTAAATGGCCCATGCATGTAAACTTTGAAGAAGTTAATCTCCGTTTTTATGTGCGGCACTTTAATGGTACAGAATGGAAACGAGGAGCGGTATTTATTAGTGAGTTAGTGCCTAAGCCAGTTATCAGTATAATGGCTAATAGTTTATATAATGAGCCATACCGCGCATTGCCTATGCGCCATAGCATAAAGCCGGTTGATGATGCGCATACCGAATATATGTACGAGTGGAAACTTAAGGGTAAATGGAACAAGTTAGGCGCTACTGTTTATAACCATACTTCGCCAATTGATAGGGGTAGCCCCGAAGAGTTTATTTTTGAACATTATTGGGGATACAATAAACTAAGGAGCAATAACACCCTGGAATACCAGGTTGAACATCAGTCCTGGTTGATACAACAGGTTAAAAATTATGTTTTTGATGCTGATATAGCTGAATTGTATGGAAAGGAATTTGTTCAGTATTTGAGTGCGGAGGCCTATTCAGCGTTTTTTGCTGTGGGGTCTGAGGTGGCGGTTAGGGTTGCTGGGAAGATAACAAAACATGTAGTTACTGAAGTTTAAAGTCCGACAGTGCGAGTGTTACAATAATATCCGCCCAAGTTTCAAATCCAATTTTTTTAGCTAAAACAGGTAATACATCTGTTTTGACCCATCTCTTTTGCTTCATTAAAAACATATGTGCAATGTAATTGAGCTTGTGATCAAATGGGTTGTCAATTTTTAAAATCATGTTTTGATGTAATTTCCCCTCTTTTGTTTGAGTGAATGAAATTATAATCGTTTTTTCGGGATGTAGGTTTGATATTACACTCTTCATACCCGAAAGAGTGTCCTTTGATATTTCAGCTTCTATGTATAAAGTTTCCCCAGGATAAATTTGGATGATGTTTTTAGGTAATATATAGGAGGAAGCTTTAATGTCAGTTTGATAAAAGTTTGTGTCATTAACAGCTAATGTCAATTTGAAGCTCTCTCTGATGGGCAGGTCATTATTTTGGCCGTAACTACAAAATTTAATTGATCCCAAAAATAAAAACAGAATAATTTTTTTCATTTGAGTAATTTTTTGGCTTGCCCCAACACCTCAAATATAGCTTTTGCTTTTAATAAACATTCCTCGTATTCTTTTTCAGGATCTGAGGAATGGGTTATAGCGCCACCTACCTGGAATGAAAGGTATTGATTATTGGCATTGTAAAGCAAAGTTCGGATCACTACATTGAAATCAAAATCACCATCTGGACTAAAGTAACCCACCGCGCCCGAATATACGCCACGTTTGGTACGTTCGTATTTTTCCATTAGTCGCATAGCGTTTATTTTGGGCGCGCCCGTCATGCTGCCCATTGGGAAAGTGTTTTTGATAGCTTCTATATCTGATATGTTTTCGTCCTTTTCGCATAAGATGGTTGATATCATTTGATGCACCTGTTCAAACGTGTATATGCCAAATAACTCATCTACTTTTACGGTACCTGGTTTGGCAGAGCGGGTAAGATCGTTACGTACAAGGTCAACTATCATTACGTTTTCCTGCTGTTCTTTAGGGTGATGCTTTAATGTTTGTTTGAGGGCATCGTCTTCGGTTGGGTCGGCACTGCGTTTAGCGGTTCCTTTTATCGGTTGCGAAATTAATTGGTTGCCGCGTTTAGCCAGAAAACGCTCTGGCGAAGCCGATAAGATATTATGATTATAAAGCTTAAAAAAACAACTAAAAGGAGAAGGAGATATTTTACTAAGTTCGGTATATATCAACAATGGGTCTATTATGGCATTCTCGGCATAAAACTCCTGGCAAAAGTTGGTTTCGTAAATATCGCCACGTATGATGTGCTGCTGGATGGTTTCTATGGTTTTTATATATTCCTGCCGGGTAAAACGCGATTGGATATTGATGTTTTTTTTAGCTGTTAAATCTTTTACTTTCTGTTTGTTTATTGCAATTAGTATCGCCTCTTTTTCATCCGAAATAACCTCAACGGTATTATTTTTAATGAGCAAGATATGCTGGGGTGCAAAAAAATACAGCTCCGGGAATTGAAGATTATCAGGGTTTTCCGAAGTTAGGCTTTCGGTTTCATTTTTAAGGTCGTAGGTAAAGTAGCCTAATACCCAAGCCCCATGTTTCTGCCTGAAGAAAGCCAATTGTTCAAAAAAATTTCCAGACCTACATTGAATTTCATCTTTTACTCCAACCGCTATAAGCGTTTCAAACTTTGAGTATGGATCAGTAAATCCATTTGAATTTAAGCATACCGATACATCAAACATGGCTGCCCATTGCAGTGCTTGTTGTTTAAAAAGATTGAGCTCAATTTCAGATTTTGTTAAGATCATTCTACAAATTCACCTTAAATAAATAAAGCCGATAACTCGGCCCTATTTATTTAGTATACGAATATCTAATTTAGTATAATACCAAAGTCTGTTTTCTATCAGGGCCAACAGATAGGTATTTAACAGGTACTTCTAATTCTTTTTCTAAAAAGGTAATGTAATCCTGCAGTTTTTGAGGGATCTGCTCAAGTTCTGTTATACCTGTAATATCTTCGTGCCAGCCAGCTATTTCCTTATATATGGGTTCTGGTTTGATAGTGCAAATATCATATGGCATATAATCAATTACCTCGCCCTCATAACTATAATGGGTACAGGCATATATTTTCTCAAATCCGCTTAGTACATCAGCTTTGGTCATCACCAGTTGGGTAACACCGTTCAGCATAATAGCATATTTTAAGGCAGGCAGATCAATCCAACCGGTACGGCGCGGGCGACCAGTTGTTGCGCCAAACTCATGGCCTATCCGGCGAAGTTCTTCACCGGTTTCGTTTTCTAATTCGGTAGGGAAGGGGCCGCTACCAACACGTGTGCAGTAGGCTTTAAATATACCTATCACGTCGCCAATTTGTTGTGGTGCAATACCCAAGCCGGTACAAGCGCCTGCGGCAGTTGTATTTGATGAGGTAACAAAAGGGTAAGATCCAAAGTCGACGTCAAGCATAGCACCCTGAGCACCTTCGGCAAGTACTTTTTTACCTTGTTTGATATAGCCGTTTACCAAATGCTCAGAATCAACCAATGGAAACTGACGGATCAGTTCGATGGCTTCAAAAAACGCGGCTTCGCGTTCAGAAAAATCAGCAACTTCGCCATACAATGCCTGTAGCATGGACGTATGTTTAGCAACTAATTTCTGATAACGTTCTTTAAAATCGGGCAACAGAATATCGCCGATACGCAAACCATTGCGTCCGGTTTTATCCATATAGGTAGGGCCAATACCTTTAAGGGTTGAGCCAATTTTACCATCGCCCATTTTCTTTTCGGATGCGGCATCCAGCAGCTGGTGGGTTGGTAATATCAGGTGGGCTTTTTTTGCTATTTGTAAATTCTTTTTGGCAAGCAAATCATGGCCCGCATCTTTTAGCTTTTCAATCTCGCGTTTAAGCGTAATAGGGTCTATTACTACCCCATTGCCAATCAGGTTTTGAGTGTTGTTAAAAAATATGCCCGATGGAATAGTGTTCAATACAAATTTTTTGCCATCAAACTCCAAAGTATGCCCGGCATTGGGGCCTCCCTGAAAGCGGGCGATCAAATCATAATCCGCACTTAAAACGTCCACAATCTTCCCTTTACCTTCGT
The DNA here is from genome assembly GCA_025352225.1 of Mucilaginibacter sp. Lineage (GTDB taxonomy): Bacteria > Bacteroidota > Bacteroidia > Sphingobacteriales > Sphingobacteriaceae > Mucilaginibacter. Next base: position 65,789 of record JANXTT010000054.1, read on the forward strand.
CGCCCCATTGAAGGCCTAATAATACATCAACAGCCATTACGTGTTTTTTATATAAACATTAAATTTTTAACAATAACTTTATTTTTCACCAGCAATCTGCCAGCAATTGCATTTTGTTTAATTGCAATAATTTCTTCAATTGACGCTAACCAGCTGCCTTTATCTACAAGTTAATTATTGAACAACATTTCAAAGGTATATACAAAATCCACTTTTACCTTGTTAATCTTGGTAAAAAATAATCGTGGACTTTTTTGATCAGCAAATGTAAAATCTGAATCGGTATTTGCCAACTTAATAATGGTTTATCGGTTGTCATTATTAAACTCTCCTGTCGCAGTGCCCAGCCTTTAACTTCTCACAATTTCCATATAGGTTTAATGAATGGTGCCTGATCTCGAATTTCAACAAACCACCCATCATACTTTGTATTTGCTGTATACGTGGGTCACAAAATTCAACAACCTTACCGCAATCAATGCAGATAATATGGTCATGTTGTTTATACCCGTATGATTTTTCGAACTGGGCCATGTTTTTCCCAAACTGATGCTTGGTAACAAGGTCGCATGATACCAGCAGTTCCAATGTATTATATACAGTGGCTCTGCTTACGCGGTATTTTTTATTCTTCATGTGGATATATAAAGATTCCACATCAAAATGATCGGTGCGTGAGTATATCTCCTCGAGTATAGCAAAACGCTCAGGTGTTTTTCTTAGATTTTTATTTTCGAGATATGCTTCGAAAATTTTTTTAACCATTACTATGGTTTCCTGTTGCGGCATTAATTAAAATTTTTAATGGTCAAAGTTATTAAATTTAGTCGATAGTCAATAGTTCACTACCATTACCAGTCAGTTACTTCAGTTATAATAATTACGATCCTCCACTTCTTATCTACATAGTTAAGATGCTTTTTCAATAATAGAATCAAAGCGGGTAACTGAGGTAATACCTTTAACCGCGTTTAATTTTTTGATCAGGTTATCAAGGTGTTGGGTATCGTTTACATACACCATAATGGACCCTTCAAATATGCCGTTATCACTATCTATTGTAATGGAGCGGATATTTACCTTAAAGTCATGTGATATTACCGTAGTGAGCTTGTTAATTAATCCCACATCGTCAATACCGGTAAGGCGTAAACCAGTTAAAAAGGCTAATTCCTGTTGGTTTGTCCACCGGGCCTTTACCACACGGTAGCCATAATTTGACATTAATTTTGTAGCATTGGGGCAATTGGTACGATGTATCTTAATGCCATCACTCACGGTTATAAATCCAAAAACATCATCACCAGGGATGGGGTTACAGCAGTTTGCCAGTTTATAATCTATCTTCTGCAAATCTTCACCAATCAGTAAAATGTCACTGTCTTTGGTTTTGATGCTGCGGAGCATACTTTGTACCTGATCAGTTTCAATTTTTTCCTGGGGTTTAATCTCAACCATTTTTTCCGACGCCACGTACTCTCTCAGGTCCTTCATGTCTATCAGGCCCTTGGCTACGTTGTAAAAAAGATCCTGAGTAGACTGGAGTTTGAAAAAATAGCTTAGTTTTTGAATATTATCAGAATTGTAAGTTATTTTGAGCGACTTTAACTTACGCTCCAGTATTTCTTTGCCATCCTCGGCTACTTTGCGTTTCTCCTCTTTTAACGCTGATTTAATTTTAGCTTTAGCCTTTGCGGTAACTACAAAGTTAAGCCAATCTTCTTTTGGGGATTGCTTACTCGACGTAATGATTTCCACCTGATCGCCGTTTTGCAGTTTATGGCTTAACGGAACCAGCTTGTGGTTAACCTTGGCGCCAATACAGCTGGCCCCCACATCAGAGTGTATCTCGAAAGCAAAATCTAGCGCGGTAGCATCAGTTGGTAATTGGATGAGGGCACCTTTAGGCGTAAAAATAAATATCTCATCAGAAAACAAGTTCATTTTAAAATCATCCAAAAAGTCGAGCGCGTTTGAATCCGGGTTTTTAAGCATATCCCGTACCTTTTGTACCCATTGGTCCAAACCACTGTCTGATGATGATTCTTTATATTTCCAGTGCGCGGCAAAACCTTTCTCCGCAATTTCATTCATCCGTTTAGTTCTGATCTGAACCTCAACCCATTGGCCCCGGGGGCCCATAACTGTGGTATGTAACGATTCATAACCATTAGCTTTCGGCGATGATATCCAATCGCGAAGGCGGTCGGGATTTGGACGGTAAAGGTCGGTTACAATAGAATAGGCTTTCCAGCAATCGGCTTTTTCATGCTCTGGGATACTATCCAAAATGATCCGGATGGCGAAAAGATCATACACCTCTTCAAACGGAATAGACTTTTTCTTCATCTTGTTCCAGATGGAGTGTATTGATTTTGGCCGCCCAAAAACATCAGCATCAAGCCCCTGATCTGTAAGTACCTTTTGTATAGGGTCAACAAAACCATTGATAAATTTCTCCCGCTCGGTTTTCTTTTCGTTAAGGTTCTTTTTAATAACCTGATAAGTTTCGCGCTCCGTGTATTTCATGGAGAGGTCTTCCAGTTCAGACTTTATGGCATATAAACCAAGCCGGTGCGCCAAAGGGGCATACAGATATATCGTTTCTGACGATAGCTTCAACTGCTTATCACGGGGCATAAATTCCATGGTACGCATATTATGCAGCCTATCTGCCAGTTTAATCAGAATCACCCGCACATCATCAGCCAGGGTGAGTAACATTTTGCGGAAGTTTTCGGCTTGCAGTGAGCTATTGGTATCAAAAACGCCTGATATTTTAGTTAGGCCATCAATAATTTTGGCTACTTTTTTACCAAACTCTCTTTCAATATCATCAAGAGATACATCTGTATCTTCAACTACATCATGTAATAAGGCGCAAACAATTGATGTAGTTCCCAAACCAATTTCTTCGGCTGCTATTTGAGCTACCGCTATAGGGTGATATATATAGGGCTCGCCCGACTTGCGGCGCATATCTTTATGGCTCTCCAATGCCATATCAAATGCTTTGCGGATCATGCCTTTATCGCCTTTTTGCAGCGTAGGCTTACATACACGTAAAAGCGCACGGTATCTTTTCAGAATCTCATTCTTCTCAGCTTCCAGATCTATCACTAATTCTTTCATTACGAGGCTCCTGTATAAGGGTTTTATAAATGCAATATAATTGTAACAAACTATTAATTATGATATTTAATATAAAACTTCACAAAAAATAGCGTTATTTTTGTTTTAAGTAAAATTATGAAATTTATCTGTCTTTTAACATGTTTTTGCTGTTGGATGGGAATAATTAAGGCACAAAAGCCTCGATTAGCACTACCGGTATTAGGCAAAAACGATACCATTAAGGTACCGCTAACAATACTTGACGGTGCTTATGCGCCCTGGGTACTTGCCCCGGAGGCTGAAGTTAGAGAAAAACGTACCTTTGCAAGCCCCGCCGCGCGTACTGATTACTTTCGTTTAAAATATAATGTGCTTAAAGTAGCTCCTTACGCTGTTTTTGCAGGTAACAGATACCGGCAACTTGAACGTGATGTTGCTACAACCGCTGATAAACGCAAACAAAAGGAAATGGTTAAAGCTTGTGAAAAGGAAATTAAAGATTTATTTAATCGTGAGATAAAAGATATGAGTATCACCCAGGGGGAGATATTAATTAAATTGATTAACAGAGAAACCGGCGATACCAGTTATGGGCTGGTTAAGGAGTTAAAAGGAGGGTTAAATGCCTTTATGTTTCAATCTTTGGCACGGTTATTTGGGCATGACCTAAAGGAAACCTACAACCCGCAGCAAGAACGGGATATAGAAGGCATTTTAGATAATGCAGGCTATAAATATCATAGAAATTAAATGGGTGAAAAAAGCATTTACCAGTTTGACATTAAAAAGCTAAGCGGAGAAGAGATAAGTTTATCCCGATACAAAGATAAAGTTCTTTTAATAGTGAATACAGCTTCGGCATGTGGGTTTGCACCCCAGCTAAGTGATCTTGAAGTGTTAAGAAAGCAATTTGAGGGAACTGCATTTGAAATATTAGCATTTCCATCGAATGATTTTGGCGGTCAGGAACCTTTGGAAGGAGATGCAATTGTGGATTTTTGCGAAACAAACCATGGTGCAGGTTATACTGTTTTTGATAAAATACGTGTACGTGGGCCATATGCTCATCCGTTATATAAATTCTTATCTGATAAAGATGCAAACGGCAAGGTTAAATCATCGCCAAAGTGGAACTTTCATAAATTTTTAATCAATAAGAAAGGAGAGGTAGTTGATTTTTTTTATCCATTTACAAAACCTACTTCATCCAAAATTAAAAAACGCATAGCACGATTACTTTCTGTACATATTGGCGAAAAAAAACATGCCTAAATTAGATATACTTGTTTTAGCCGTCCATCCGGATGATGCCGAATTGGGTTGTTCGGGAACAATACTTAAGCACATAGCTTTAGGCCATAAAGTTGGTATTGTTGATTTAACCCGGGGTGAATTAGGTAGCCGGGGCTCGGCCCTGATACGTGAACAGGAAGCTGCCGCCGCAAGCCAAGTTTTAGGCATATCAATTAGAGAAAATTTAGACCTGGCAGATGGTTTTTTTAAAAACGATAAAGAGCATCAGTTGAAAGTTATTGCTGCTATACGTAAATATCAGCCTGAAATTATTATTACCAATGCGTACCATGACAGGCATCCAGATCACGGGCGTGCAAGTGAATTAGTTGAAACTTCGGTGTTTTTATCTGGATTAGTAAAAATTGAGACTCGCTTTGAAAATGAATCCCAGCAAGAATGGAGGCCAAAATTAACCTTACACTTTATACAGGATAATTATATTAAGCCCGATATTTTAATTGATATAACTGCCTATTGGGATAAGAAAATTGAAAGTATTCAAGCATATGGATCACAATTTTATAATCCCGATTGGAAAGAAGAAAATCAAACCTATATATCTTCGGCCGAATTTTATCCGGCTATTGAAGCCAGAGCCAGGGAGTTTGGTAAAACAATCGGCGCTAAGTATGCCGAAGGGTTTACATCACGCAAAATATTGGGTGTTAATAATCTCTTCGATCTTAAATAAAAAAACAACCGATAACAAGAGAATATTATCGGTTTAATGTTTTATGTTTAAAACTTAACGTAGTCAAAACGATTGTTATCGTTATTTCTTTCACGTTTGAGTTTGTTTTCGTTAGCCAATTTTAATAAAATCCCAGATAGTTCAGATGTTTTGAAATCCGAATCGTATTGGTCTTTACAGTAATTAGCAATAGTTGATATTGAGCGGGGTACATCAAAGAAATCAGTATGGATAATTTGATTTAAAATTTTTGTGGCTCCCGGCTTTTTACGACCTCTTATTCTACCTTCTGTATTTTCGCCATCAATAGCGTCTATATTTCTTTTTTTACCACTTCTATGAAATAAGCCTAGTGAATCGCCCTCTCCATCATGCCTGTCTCCATCTATGATGCTATCTAATAACCTGTCAATGATCTTAACCTGAACGGCTTCTGATCGGAATGCATTAACAACTTCGGATATTTCCAATAGCTGCTTTCTCAATTTTTCGGTGTGTTTACTCATGATACTCTATAGTCAGTTAAATTAATTAGTGAATTAAGAATATTAGTTTTACATACCAACTTAAAACTAATATTTAAAAAAAAGGAAATTGATTTGTGTATTATTACTGG
>JANXTT010000076.1 GCA_025352225.1 Mucilaginibacter sp.
CCATATCACTACCATCCTGTAAAGCTGAAAAATCTAATACCTGAGCATTTTCACAGTTAACCATTCCATCTGTTCTCGAGGGTATTAGTGGAAACCTTCCCGACTTATTATTAAACATAAAGTCCTTTTCGGGCTGACTCATTAATCTTTTATACCAGGTTAGGTAAGTAAAAAAATTATCATAACCATAGGAATTGGTTTGATATGCAACAGTTGAATTTCCCAATTCTACATGATCGATGTTTGAGTTACTTGCAAGTGTGAGAGAGGCAACAAACTTATTATTCATATAAAGATTTAACATTCCCGCATTAAATTCGACAGTGAAAAAATTAATGCCTTTAAATGCAAATCCCTGATAAATTTGAATTATAGTACCAACTCCGTCCTGCACTAAAAAATTTCCATTATCATAGTAATAGGCAAATTGGGTAATTGCCCCATTACTCTGAACTATAGCAAATAAGCCAACAGTATGCAAATTAGCGGACGTGGCTTTCATGTTTACCCAACAGTTAAAAGTTAGCGATGCGGCATTGATATTTTCAATTTTTACAAATGCGTTTAACTCCGATGTATGACTACCTATTGCTTTCCCAAACTGATAGTTTTCCTGTAGGGGGTTATTCCCGGGCGTTGTTAATATATTGTTATCTGCCGTTTTAAGGGCTATTTCTCCTATTTGTCCCATAATAATTATGTGTTTAATGGTAATCTAACCCAATTGTTGTTATCTGTTTTAATATATACATAGCCTGTAGTGTAATATTTTTGATCCTGATAACTTGTTTCGTCTATCCCGTTGGTCGTGTCAGAACCCTGAACATATGCTCCTCCTGACCATACATGGGCTGTCAAATGCGCGGTTAGAAATGGGTGGGTACCCGTATTAATAGCCATGGGTTTATAATTGGTACTAAAGCCCACTCTCGACCAAATATTAGGAGCTATACAGATATATAAATACCCGCCCGAAGGGCTTGTGTAAAGCATCCCAGGCGTGCTATTTAGGGATAAGTTTGCCAATTGCGTGGCTGAGTCAAAATTTGAATTAATAACCAATTGCGCTATTATTAAGGCATCGTCAGTATTATTGGCATCTAAAAAATTAACTGCCCGGTTACGCGAATAAATGGCATAGCCGTCGGTGGCGGTAGTACCTAGTGAATGCTGTACACAGGTATACGCATTTCCCGCAACTACTTTAGTTTGGGCAGAACGGCCCAAAGCGCCGTTTCTATTATCCCCTGTGAATTTTTTGTATTCGCTATTCTTTCCCGTAACATTCCCCCAGCCAGTTTCGGCACTTAGTGTAGCATCGTCCAAAGGCGAAAAGAAATCTATTGATTGGATAGAGGGGTCAATCGCGGTAACGCTTGTAACAGGGTCCTTAAGTATAGCCGCCAGATAAGTTACGCCGGGAGTTAAAGCTGATTTTTGGGCATTGGTTAACGCTAATGTAGTTGATAAGGCCGTATTAACAGCTTTTACGCTAGGTATATGCGTGTCATCATTGGTAGTCAAATCTGTAGCAATGGCAACGCTTTCGGCTGCCCATACTGCGTTTGTACCATCGTAGGTGTATTTTTTCATTGGTGTTCCAACGGTATTGTTAACCAATGCCCATAACCCGGTTTCGGGGGTTGTAGCAGCTTCTGTTGTTGCATTTGTGCCATTAAAAGCTGTTTGTAAAGCTGCTAGGGTGGTAAATGTGCCTACAAATTGGGTTTTGCGCCTCCAGTCGGTTAAATTATCACGGAGCCAAAATTCAACAACAATTCCATTGGAAGCAATGGGTATGGTTAATCCCAGGCACTTGTAATTCTGGATGCTTGTTTTGGTATTCGCGTCGGCTATGTCGGTAAAAAAGGTCCAACTTCCGGCGGCTATTTTGCCCGTGCGATCGTCGAGGGCGACGGCCCTTTTAATGTCAATATTATCGGTTTTTGGTGCTGGCATGGTTTATATTTTAATATTGGTGGGATTTAAAGCGGTTGCGTAAGTGGTAATATAAAAGCGGTAGGGGCCAACGGTAACGGGCGGGCCAAAAGTATCTGTGGGGCTCCCAATACCGAATGTGTTATTGGGATCACTAACATCAGCGCCGTTGGTTTTAATAGGTTCCGTTAATTTTTCGGCAAACCAATGATATGATGGATTAGCGGTTGCGCCTGGGAAAGGCAACACGTAAATTACAGCACCGGGATTTTCAGCTATAAATGCCGCCGCCTCAATTTGCGTCTGTGTTAATACGTTATTAGATGTTGTTGTGCCATAATAAACTGGTATAGGTACAATTGCTGCCGCCGTAACTGTTACAGTAATATTTGTGGACGCCGTATGGCCGTTAACATCTGTGACCAATATATTGCAGGTATAACTACCGGCAGTATTAAAGCCAGTAAAGGTTCCGCTAGCTGTAATTATGCCAGCCGGACCCGTAACTAGGCTATATACAGTAGATTGTATAGGATAGCTGCCAGCAGTTATTGTTGTGCTTGCAGCAAGGCTACCACTTGTTGCCGGTAATTGTAAGATAACCGGTGTAACCGCGATTGCAGGTGGATTATAAACAACCAACTCTGATACCGTATCATCAACAATTAATCCATTAGTATCAACAGTATGATATTTAATAATATACGTGCCAGCAGAAGTAGTTGTAAAGCCTGATAAGGTGGCTGTTTTCTGATCCGGGGTGCCAATAGTTAGAGGTGTTGGGCCACTAACCACGCTCCAGAGCCTGGTGGCAATTGGATAAGTGCCGGGGGTTTCTGTAGCGGTTAGGCCAATGGTAAGGCCTGTTTTAAGGGCAACGTTGGTATTGCTTGTTCCGGCAGATATACTGGCGGATATTGTTGGTGACAGGAGGAGTTTTAATAGCCCGGATATATTATCACCTATATTAACGGTATGATTGTTAGCTTTAAAAGGGTCACCGGGAACGTTTATGGTAAATTGGTCGAGCATATTACCCGTGCCACCCGTGCCACCGGAGCCACTATTAAGGGAAAGGGCTAATATTTTGGCTAAATTAACCTTGTAAGTTTTCCCTCCTGATGTAATGGCTATATAGTCAGTAAGTGTAGGGCTAGGGTCGTCAAGCAGCTCGGATATTTTTTTATTGTCTGGCATGGTTTTGTGTGTATCAAGTAGTATCTGTTTATATTGTATTTGTATTTTATTGATAATGATGGGTTTGTTTATTTCATCTTTTGGCCTATCGCTTTTTTATTCACTTAATATCTGATGTATCGCTTTCTATCGCGAGAGTAATCGCGGCCAGTTACAGCAGTTAAGCGAGGGCCTGTGCGTTTGCTTTCGCTTTTAAAAGCATCACGGGCTGAGCCATCAAATGCTCCGTCAATGTATTTGCGGAAATAATCGGCATTGTCAATCATAAAGTCTTCGGTACCGGTAAAAAAAGCATTGGCATCGGTTTCGGCACGGCCTGCAACGCCTTGTATTTCTTTATCGGTTACCTGAACGGCAAAATCAAGTGTTTTTTTAACAAAGCCCGATTGGGTTGACCGTACATTATCACTTCGCACAAATCGCGCATAGCTCAAATACACCAGCACAGGTTTTAGGCCCGCATATATTTTTGTTGTGGTGCTTTGATCGGGCCAGGTGTAGGGATAACTTGTGCCGTTAAGTAATTTTTGAAACCATAGCTCGTCGGTAGTTGGCTGATAGGTTGTTGCGGTGGTGAGTGTAGTTGCGATGCCTGCATTATAACTGCCAGTGTATTTGATCAAATCAAAATAGAGCCTTTTACCAAGCATATTACTTAAGTCGATGCGCTGTGCCTCTAAAATAAATGGCTCAAGCCGTTTATTATCGTCCATGTTAACGGTAATATTGCGGTATTGGGCAAAGTCGGTTTTGTTGATGAGTAGCGGTTCCATTGTTGCGGGGTTGGGTTTTTAGCTGCCTGTTGTGGGTTGCGAGTTCTTAATGAGTTGCGTGTTGTGGGTTGACGGTTGTGAGTTTGGGTTTTTTAGTTACCTGTTTTGGCTTGCCGGTTGCGAGTGGTTTTTGGTCGTAAGATGCAAGGTTTTCGAGTTAACTGGCAACTTATAACTGGCAACTCGCAACCAAAAGACTGGCAACCCGCAACTAAAGTGCAGCAGGGTATATCTTTAGCGCATCGTCGGCGTCGATGCCGTAGAGGATGGTAAGGATACTGCGTTTACTTATATCTCTGATATGTTCGTTGTTGATGAGTTGAATTAAACTTGCTGGCGGGTCGGCTTTGGCTATTTTAAACTCTATTGGGTTAATAGAATAATTACCAGTTGGGTTGATGTTTTGGTGGAAGCCATCGCCCAGTTTTTTAAATGTGGCTTCTATAATCAACCGTTCTTCCAATGTCATCATGTTGTAGTACATGGTAGCATCGCGTATTTGTTCCTGATTAAAAAATCCAGACCCATCTGTTACGGATAGCAATATTTTTGGTATGAGCCAGTTGCGGATCAGTTTGTTGGTGATTTTGTTATCAGTATACTCAAACAGTTTATCATCGGCATTGGTGTTAACGGCTATCAGTTCTGGAATCTCTTCGTCGTTATCTACATCAACTACAATGATATCTGCACCTTCGGGGCCTATAAAAGCTTCTAGTTCGCTTTCAAATTGCTTGCGTTCTTCATCGTCGGCAAATTTGCCTTTGTGCACCATGATAGTTTTTGCGCTGAAATTATTTTGCAGGTTGCTGGTGGTACGTATATCTGATTGTATTTCGGCGTATAAGCTCTCCAGCACGGCATCGCACGATGCTAAAGGGTAGCTATGCTCATCGAGGCTGATATATAATAACTGGCCCTTGTATTTATCCCAACCGCCTACGCTTTCAACCTGTTTGGCAATGGCTTCTTTTGACAGATCAAACGCGTGAAACCAATTGATGAGATCTATACGAATGTTGTTGCGCTTTTCGCGACTCCAGTCGGAGTAGGTAGCATAATCATAACCGGTATCATTTTTTTTGTTTTCAGATGCCATACGTGCATGTTCAAACGGTACATGGAAGATTTCAGTTATTTTAGCATCCGCGTTTACATTCACATGCAGCGCAAATCCCCGGTAACGGGCCAGATCTTTTTTAACCAGGGCGAGTAGCTTATCCATTGTTTGGTTTTCGCTATTTGCCACTGCCTTATAAAATTGTGCATCGGCAAAACCCGCGCCACCAATAAAACGGCTGTAGGTTTCCACGCAGGTATGAGCAGTGGGCGCGGAGTGGGTTAGCTGGTAAATACGCTGCGGATAAGTGTTGTCTTCATCGAAGTTTATAATGCCGTAGGTACGGTTCTCACGTTGGGTAATGCGTTGTGTAGTATCGCGCCTGGCGTTGCTTAGGAGTTTCATAATAGGTTGTTTTAGTTACGCGTTTTGGGTTGTGAAGTGTTTTTTTACGCTAACTATTGTTTTTCAACGGGAAGCTCTTCGGCAACCGGCAACTCAAAACCTTCAACTGGCAACACGTTTATTTCATCGGCAGGATACCTATCAAAATGCTGTAGTAAGGAAGGATATGCTTTGATTAGCTTTACGGCCGCATCGTCAGTTAGGTTATCGTTAGTGAGGGTATCGCCACCGAAAGTTGTTTGCAGGCTACGGCCCGGTTTAAGTAAATATTTGCGATTTGTTAGTTCCATATTGTGGTTTGTTAAATTATTTTGCTGCAAGTAAACGTACTTCTGTATGCGGAAGAATGCTTTTTGGTAACAATTACCGCAACCTTGTTGTATGCTTTCGTTAAAAAGCTGTTTGTATATATCAGTAAGCAGGGCAATGGCTTCGGGTTGCTTTTGGGCTATCTGGGCGGATAGTGAAAGTAGTTTAATCGTTTGTGTAAACATTATAATTAGTTAATTATGAGTTATTAATGAGTTTTACTGTAAATTATACTTTAATAATGTTATTACTTGGCCAGTGCTTGCAATAGCGTTTTTAGTTTTAAAGCTTTATGCGCCGCCTTACCAACTGAGATGTTTATTGCGGCTCCGGGCCTGGTAACTTAGGGCCGTTGCTCAATAACCGGGATGCTTGTTTAAATCATCTAGTGGTAAGGCATCGCGTAAAGCCGCCCAGCTTACAGAAAGGGGCAATGTGGTATTACGGCGTTATTAAAGCGAGTAAAGCAGTTTTTGTGGAAGCGTAATCTGTTGAAAACAACGTGGCGGGCATATGCGGCTCCTTGAAGTTGGCTGGGGATGTTAAGTTAAGCTCGTAAGCACCTTCGGAATTGGAGTCGTTGGGGTCTGATTTTACTGTGGTGAGCTCAAGGCCGAGGTCAGTACCGAAGATCTCGAAAGCAGAATCTCCTGATTTATGGATATTCTCTATTACGGCTACAACACGGTTGGTGCCCAGCTTCTCAATTTCGGCCTTAACGGCTGATCCTTTGGCGAATATGACAAAGTCGACCATGTGATCGTAACGGGCACTATAGTCCTTTTTAATAAATGTTGTTTTTGGTTTTACCGAAGTGTTATAACCTTCGTAGCGGAAGCCTTTTGCGGTTCCTACTAATGTAATTCCTGTAATTATCTGTGGGTTAACAGTGTCTCTAACGTAAGCAGCTATATCGCTGCGGTTAAAAAGATACACTACCGATTCTACACCACCGATAACGGGATTGGTGCAATCGTAAAGCATGTTTTGGATGAGTTTTCCGCAAATGGCCATGGGGGAGTTATTTATTTTTAGTTAAAAATTATTTGTTAAGTGGGGGCGCAAACCTTAGTATGCAATCATAGTAAGGTAATCCTCAGCTATTTTGGCATCCATGTTAAAGGCATAATCTACATAGTATTGCCTTGTTTTTTGATCGTAGAAAGGGTTTAGCTCGCTTAGGTTGCTGGTTTCTTCGGTACCAATTTGCAAATTGCTTTTGGTGGTGAAGATGGCCCTGTGCGGCTGGTTAAACTTAGTGCCATTGTTTTCGTACTGGCGGATGTGGCGATCAAGGAACTGGAACGGTATAACGTCTATGCCATCAACCTTAAAGGTATCAATACCACTTTCAGTGCGTTCGTAAGCCAGTTCAATATTGCTAGCTGCCTTGCGTTCGCGGGCATATTGATCAACTAATGATTGTGTGGCTATAATCACCTTATCTTTAGCTCCGCGTAAGCGTAAATCGGCATTGTAGATCATGTTCTCGAAGGTGTTGGTTGCTACCTTGTTAAGTACATCATCAGTAGTGAATGCCTGTGCGGCGAAACTTGTACCTGCGTTGTTGGCAATTGTGACGCGTTTTTTAGTGTCGGCGGCGGCAATGGCTGTGGCTTGCGCCCAAAAACCGTTAAATACGTTAAAGTATGCAGGGTCTACCGTGTTGCTGAGGTAGCCACCGTTGCTTGCAATTCCGGCAGAGGTATCACCTAACCAGGCAAAGCGCAGGGCGGTTTCGTAAGCGGCAAGGGATAGTCGCTCTTCTAAAAACAAGGCAAAATCGGTATTGGTTAAATCGGGCTTGTGTACGCCGTTTTTCAATCCCCATACAAAAAATGAATTTAACAGGTCGGTATAACATTCCTGTATACGATCGCCGATGTATTGCGGTTCCCAAAATTTTTCTGATGTGGGGATGGTGGCTGTGGTGGCTGAGGGTTCACAGTCGGTTATTTTTTTACCTGTTAAACCAAACTGACCTAAGTATATCATTTGTTGTTTGGCTTTGATGCCATTTACAACGGTATGAAATTGATCAATGGTTGGGTTTTGAAATACCGCCTGATAGAACGCCTCGCGCAAGCTCTGTACTTCTTTACCGTCGAAGGTTACGGTGGATAGATTAATGTTTGATGGCATGTTGTAGTTATTGAGTTGTTTATTTAATTATTGATATTTGGCTGTGGTTGAGTGGTTTATGCCTACACGCCAGTTATTATACGGGGCTCCGGGAAATGGCCTGCGCTGTTGATGAGTTATTATTGTGCTTTAGGCTTTTAACTTTCGGTTTGGTTATTGCGTTTCTTGCTTTTTGCTTTCAGTTCTGCCCGGCGGGCATCCATTTTATCTGTCAGGTTGGGGCCGGTAGTGGTGGCTATTGTACGGTTAAATTTATTTTCGCGTTTATCGGGGCGGTAAGTTGATTTAGCTAACTGCAATGCTTTTGACGCGCTGGCCATTACGGTTTCGCTTTGTGCCAGGGCTTGTTCCAGTTCTTGCTTTTCTACTTTTAGGGTTGCTAGTTTTTTACGGAGCGATGCTAATGCTGCTTTGCCAGATGCGTCGTTGTTTGTAGTGGTAGTTTCGCTGGGTTGCAATACATCTGTAACTATGCCGGCTGCTACGCTAATTGTTGTACCATCTTCAAATTCATAGTCGCCATCGGGGGCGGGGATCGTCATGGCCTGGTCGCTGTAAATGGCTGCACCGTCTGATAAATCACCGTCGAAATAGAGGTCGCCATCATCCCCGGCAAGGGCTTTATTGGCTGCTTTAATAGTGCCGGTATCGGTGTTAAAATCTGTAACCAGGCTTTTTAGCGAGGTTATGAGCTGGTTAAATCTGTTTTTTTTGGTTTTGTCCATATTGTTGTTTGTTTGTTGGGTTACTTGCCTCACCCTGCCCTCTCCAAAGGAGAGGGTTTCTTGTTGCAGGGTTCTATCTTGCGGGGTGGTTTGGGTGGTTTTGTATGGGTTATGTTGGGCGTTGCGGTACATAGCCATTGCCTTTACGGTATCAATTATACCGGTGGCAAATTTTAGGTCGACGGCTTGTTGGGGGCTCATTAATTTTTCGGCGTTCATAAAGCCTTGTAATACGGTGGTGCTTGCACCTGTTTGTTGTTTGTAAAAGGTTAACAGGCGGCTTTGCTCGTCTTGAAGTTCGTTGGCGTACTGGCGGAAGTAGGCGGCATCGCCCTCTGCGTTGCCCCAGGGGTTGTGGATAAGGAAGCGTGAGTTTTCAGTTAATTTACGCTCGGTGCCTGCCATAAATATTACGGTGGCTATGGAGCAGCACAAACCCTCTACAACGGTGGTTATTTTTTTGCCGGTGTTCACTAAAAAATCGTGGATGGCAAAGCCTTCGAACACGGAACCACCGTTGGAGTGGATGTGCACCACGACTTCGTCGCAGGCGCTGTTAGAGTTGTACGCATCCTTTACTGAGGTTAAGGACACAGCGCCTGCCTGGCCCGGGCTGGGTGCCTGCTGGCTGACGATATCGCCGTAGATGTATATATGACAGGTGGTTTGGGGCATTTTATTAGTTGTTTAGTTATTTGGTATGTTATTTATTACATGTATTACTATTGTGATACAATGATACGGGTAATTTGGTTTAGAGTAGTCTCACAGTTTTGAGACTACTCTATTTTTTTATCAGCGCGTTATTGCAAATTGGTTTTTGGCTATTTTTTTTATCATATTATTTATGCAGTTTTAGCGTATGAATTTTATTATTAAACAATTTTTTAAAGAGGAGTTTACGTTTACCAGCCACCTTAGCGCCGAAGAGCTAGAGAACAAGTTTAGAGAGGCTTGTAAACCAAGGGGATTTAGGGATCCTTTCTTAATTGCTGGCAAAATAGAAGAGGATGGTAGTTTCAAATTTTTCAATAAAAGTTTATTGACCATTATTGGCATATACATAAAAATGAACGTTTTGCATGTTAAAGTTTTAAAGGGTGACAATAATGGTTGTAGCGTTGAGGTGATTACAAAAGGAAACTTATTGTTTGGATCACTTGCAATATTTCTTATTATAAATGGGATACGGGTATTATTGGAAGCCTATCATGATGGTGTATTGAATACTGAGATTTTATTTGGTGCTTTACTTTCGATTTTTTTAGCACCCTGTTTTATATCACTATCTTGTTATATACCAAAAAGGCGGTTGATCAATAGGTTTACCGAAACCTTTTATTTGAAGCCTTGCAAGTAGCTTGTTTTTGCTATTCTTCTTCCAGGCTTTTAATTACTTTGATGGCGCGCCATACGGTGGCACGGGATATTTGGAAGGTGATCTCGGCATCGTTAACTACAGTTTTAATACTTTGGGTACTGGTTTTTAACCGGGCATCTATCCACATGTAGATCTCGAGGTATAAAAATACCTTGTGCGACATGAGCCCGTTTAGCACCAAGTGCTTAAGGGTGCCGTTTTGTTTGAGTTGGAGCAGGGTTTGCATATTAGTATCAAGTAGTTAGTATCAAGTATCAAGACAGCTCATATAGTATAAAGTAGCTAGTATCAGGTATCCAGAAAGGGTCGATGTTTTACCTTTTACCTTTGTGCTTTTAGCTTTCAACTTTTACCTTTCAGCTTTTACCTTTCAACTTTTACCTTTAAGCTTTGTACTTTTACCTTTAAGGCCTTTGTTTTGTTATACTCAAATATAGTTGATAAATTACATTTGATATAATTGTAATAAAATTAATCTACTTGAAAATCAATGTTTTAACTTTTGACAAATAACTTTAGAAATTAAAATTATTGAAATAACCGTCGTTTTTTTGTGGGAATAGGTGAGGGTTTTGTTAGGCAGGGCTTGCCACCGGCGATTGTTGTGCGGGGCAGCGTCAGTTAAAACTTCCCTTGGGGAGGGGAGTTTTAAAAGTTACTCTTTTTTAGCATCTATACAGTTCATATAGGCCATAAATTGAGTGGCATAGGCATCGGTAACGGGTATCACTTTATCAGAAATTTGTACTTTGATTATTTTTTTTGTTTTAAAAAGGTTTATAACCTCATCTGTAATAGTTACAAATGCGGTATAACTGTAAAGGTTTGCTTTCATATAACCACAAACAAGATGGCCCTGCGGGTTCCTCCACGCAGTTCCGTCAGCAAAAAATATTTGTTCGCCAGTTGCAAGGTGGTTTTCTACTTTTTTTGTAATAGCAAAACATAATATGGTGCTTTGTATGCCATCTGCTTCAATAGATTTTGATATTGATAAATAGTTAGTAGGACTATCATAAAGTACATTATCTGCCGTCACTACTTTCGTTATATCCTTACAATAATCGGTTTGTGCCTTGGCGATATTGAAAAAGCAAATTATAAAAGCGGTAATGATAGATATGTTTTTCATGGATATATTTTTGATAAAAATATAAAAACATTTACATATTGCAATGCTAAATTAATTAGCCTCACCCAACCCTCTCCAAAGGAGAGGGCTTAGAATACTCCACCGGGCGGGGAGCTTTTAAGTTACTTTTTTATAGCATCTATACAGTTCATATAAGCCATAAATTTGGTGGCATACTCATTTGTAACGGGTATTACTACATCAAAAATTTGCACTTTAATTATTTTTTTAGTTTTTAGAAGGGCTATAACATCATCGTCAATTCGTTTGGCTGCAGCATAACTATAGCCAAATTGCGAATCTATATAAGAACAATCAATATGAGCTCCCTGATCTTTCCACATGGTTCCGTCTGCAAAAAAGATGTATTCACCATAGGCTTCGTAATCTGCATCTTTTTTTGTTGTATGAAAAGATAATACGGTATGATTGCCATAATCTGCTACATGTTTATTTACATATAAATAGGTAGCCGGGCTGTAATAAGCTACATAACTTTTTGTTGGGTCAACATCTTTTTTGATATCCTTACAATAATCGGTTTGTGCTTTGGCGATGTTAAAAAAGCAAATTATAAAAGCGGTAATAATAGATATGTTTTTCATGGTTGTGTTTTATTTGATAAAAATATAAAAACATTTACATATTGCAATGCTAAATTTATTAGCCTCACCCAACCCTCTCCAAAGGAGAGGGCTTAAAAAGGAGATGAAGTTTCACCCAACCCTCTCCAAAGGAGAGGGCTTTGAAAAGGAGAAGTTAAAAATTGCTTAGGCTTTGTAGTAGGGCTTTGTTTTGTAAGCTTGCCTGTACATCTTCTACAACTAAAATTTGGCGGGGCATGTTGGCGGCGAGGGTTTTGGCCATATCGTTTAGGGCGCGGGTATTGGCTAGTTCGCTGTAGCCATCGTTTAAAGTGTTGCTGCCATTAAATAATCCGCCCAGAGCGTACCCGTTACTTGTATTGGTGGCATTAAATGCCCTGCCGCCGCCTGCCTGGTTAATGGCTGATAGGATAGGGGCGAACATTTCGGTTGAACGGGCATTGATAATGGATTCGCCATTGCTGAGGCGGGCGTTAATACTGTCGCTGGTGCCGTTGCCGGGGCCAGTGAGGTAGCCGCCGTAACCGTCGGATTGGTACAGGCCGCCACGGGCGAAGCCTTGCGCGTTGGTACTGTTTATGGTTGATGCTTGTTTAACGCCAAAACCTCACCCAACCCTCTCCAAAGGAGAGGGCTTAGCATTACTAAAATATAGTGGGGATTACTTTTTTATAGCATCAATACAGTTCATATAAGCCATAAATTTGGTGGCATACTCATCGGTAACGGGTATTACAACATCAAAAATTTGTACTTTAATTATTTTTTTAGTTTTTAGAAGGGCTATAACATCCTCATGAAGTAGTTTGGCTGCACCGAAACGATAGCCAAATTGCGAATCTATATAAGAACAATCAATATGAGCTCCCCCGTCTTTCCACATGGTTCCGTCTGCAAAAAATATGTATTCGCCATAGGCTTCGTAATCTGCATCTTTTTTTGTTGTATGAAAATACAATAAGGTATTGCTGCCATAATCTGCTACATCTTTACCAATATATAAATATGTAGCAGGGCTGGAATAAGCTACATAACTTTTTGTAGGGTCAACAACCTTTGTGATATCCTTACAATAA
Source organism: Mucilaginibacter sp. (assembly GCA_025352225.1). Classification (GTDB taxonomy): domain Bacteria; phylum Bacteroidota; class Bacteroidia; order Sphingobacteriales; family Sphingobacteriaceae; genus Mucilaginibacter. The sequence continues at coordinate 12,744 of JANXTT010000076.1, forward strand.
TCGGTTTGTGCTTTGGCGATATTAAAAAAGCATATTAAAAAAGCAGTAATAATACATGTGTTTTTCATAGTGGTGTTTTATTTGATAAAAATATAAAAACATTTACATATTGCAATACTAAAATAATTAGCCTCACCCAACCCTCTCTAAGGGAGAGGGCTTAAAAAAATTGGTTAAAAGTTGCTAAGGCTTTGCAACAGGGCTCTGTTTTGTAAACTTGCCTGTACATCTTCTACAACTAAAATTTGGCGGGGCATGTTGGCGGCAAGGGTTTTGGCCATATCGTTTAGGGCGCGGGTATTGGCCAGTTCGCTGTAGCCATCGTTTAAGGTATTGCTGCCATTAAACAATCCGCCCAGAGCGTAACCGTTACTTGTATTGGTGGCGTTAAATGCCCGGCCGCCGCCTGCCTGATTAATGGCTGATAGGATAGGGGCGAACATTTCGGTTGAACGGGCATTGATAATGGATTCGCCGTTGCTGAGGCGGGCGTTAATGCTATCGCTGGTGCCGTTGCCGGGGCCAGTGAGGTAGCCGCCGTATCCGTCGGACTGGTACAACCCGCCACGGGCGAAGCCTTGCGCGTTGGTGCTGTTTATGGTTGATACTTGTTTAACGCCAAAACCTCACCCAACCCTCTCCAAGGGAGAGGGCTTTGAATACTCCACCGGGCCGGGAGCTTTTAAGTTACTTTTTTATAGCATCAATACAGTTCATATAAGCCATAAATTTGGTGGCATACTCGTCTGTAACTGGTATTACAACATCAAAAATTTGTACTTTAATTATTCTTTTAGTTTTTAAAAGGGCTATCTCATCATCTTCAATTAGTTTGGATGCGGAATAACGATAACCAAATTGCGAATCTATATAAGAACAATCAACATGAGCTCCTTCTTTTTTCCAAATAGTTCCGTCTGCAAAAAATATGTATTCGCCATAGGCTTCGTAATCTGCATCTTTTTTTGTTGTATGAAAGTATAAGGACGTATTATTGCCATAATTTGTTACATCTTTACTTATAGACAAATACGTGGCAGGGCTATCATATATGATAATATTTTTTGCTGAGTCAATTGTTTTTGTGATATCCTGACAATAATCGGTTTGTGCTTTGGCGATACTAAAAAAGCAAATTATAAAAGCGGTAATAATACATGTGTTTTTCATGGTGGTGTTTTATTTGATAAAAATATAAAAACATTTACATATTGCAATAGCCTCACCCAACCCTCTCCAAAGGAGAGGGCTTAAAAAGGAGAGGGCTTTGAAAGGAGAGGTTAAAAGTTGCTTAGGCTTTGCAGCAGGGCTTTGTTTTGTAAGCTTGCCTGTACATCTTCTACCACCAAAATTTGGCGGGGCATGTTGGCGGCTAGTGTTTTGGCCATATCGTTTAGGGCGCGGGTATTGGCTAGTTCGCTGTAGCCATCGTTTAAGGTATTGCTGCCATTAAACAATCCGCCGAGAGCGTAACCGTTACTTGTATTGGTGGCGTTAAAAGCCCGGCCGCCGCCTGCCTGGTTAATGGCTGATAGGATAGGGGCGAACATTTCGGTTGAACGGGCATTGATAATGGATTCGCCATTGCTAAGGCGGGCGTTAATACTGTCGCTGGTGCCGTTACCGGGGCCAGTGAGGTAGCCGCCGTAACCGTCGGACTGATACAACCCGCCACGGGCGAAGCCTTGCGCGTTAGTACTGTTTATGGTTGATACTTGTTTAACACCATTGGCTATGGTGCCTACAACTTCGGCCGCGCCTATGGCAATATCAATTGCGGATTTAATGGTTCCGGCAATGGGCCCCAATTTTTGATCCTGAGCAACGGCCTCGCGGGTGGCGGTAAAAATAGATGATACTTGTTTTTCTGTATTGATGGCAATTTCGGCAACAGCCAACGCTTTTTGTGCTGCAAAGGCGGCTTTACTAGCTTGTGTATTTTTGGCAAATAAACCTGATAGTTTTGCAAAATGACTTTGATAGTGCTGCAATTTTTTATCGAGCAGGGTAAGCTCGCTTTCGCTGGTTTTTTTTGTTGATTCCAGGTATTCGGCGTCTTTCTCTTTCTTTGCTTTAGCGTATTCGGCATACAGTTTCGCATTCAGTTCGGCATCTTTCCCGGCGTTAAATTTATCGGCCTGGTATTTATCATCTAAAAACTTAAGTTCGGCTTTAAGTTTTAGGCTAAGGTTATTTTGGTTTCTATCAATTTCGAGTTTGTCCTGCTCGAGTTGTGCATCGTATATTTTATTTTGAGCTGCTTCTTTAGCTTTTTTCTTGTTTTCGTCGTATGTTGTTATAAGCTCGTTCGTTTGTTGCTTGTATTTTTCAGTAATAACTTTTATTTGCGTTGCTGTAAGATCAGTTTGTTGTAGCTCATATTCTTTATCTTGTTTAAGTTGGTCTTTTTTAAGTGAAAATACTTTATCAAAATTAGCCGAAGCAGCTTTAATCTCTGCTTCTTGCTGTAGGTCATATAGTTCTTTTTGGTCGCGAACTTCCTGGTTCGCAATGGCGTCTTCCCTTTCTTTTTTCTCTTTGGCATCTTCGGCGTCAATGGCTTTTTTACTTGCTTTATAGCTTTTTTGCAGGTTTAAATTTTCCGTATGATGTTTCAGCGTGTTTTCGGCATTTTCTCTATGCAGGTCGGCCAGTTGCTTTACTGCTTCCTGCAGGCTCTTTACCTCTTCGGCATTGAGGTGTTTGCTAATGCGGAGGGCCTCTATTTTTTCGGATGTTAGGTTGTGCAGGTCGTTAATCTCTACCTGATTTAAACCATGGGTGGCAGTTACCTTGCCAATGGTTATGCGTACCTGCTCTTCTACCTGATGCTTATGTGTTTCGGTTTCGGCTTTTTGGATAGCTTGTATCTCACGCAGATATTCTCTCCGTTTTACCAGGTCAGTAGTTTGTGCCATTATCCGCAATTGGGCTATCCGGGCTGCATCCTCGGCGTTTTTTATGGTTGATGATTGGATCTGCCTGTCCAGCTCTTGCTGCGCGCCTTTTAGCTTAGCGGTTTGGGCGGCGGCATTGCTTATGGTTTTGCCGAAGGCCGTAAACTTATCGGTAGCGTTGGTTATGCCGGTGTTGAGCTGTATAAAGCCATCGGCCAGGCCCTTTAAGCTGGGGTGTAATATGCTGTTTATAATAACGCCTATGGCTTTAAAGCGGTTAATTACGTTATCAACCAAAAACTTGCCTAAGTCTATTATGGCTTGTTTGGGTTCGGTAAATATTTTGAGCATGGGTTGCAGCAGGGTGCCTACTATATTGCTTAGGGCATCAAACGCGCCGCTTAGTCCGGCGGTTGCACGGTCGCAAAACTCAACCAGAGGGGTAAACTTTTTAAAATACTCAATAGCCGATGCCAGTATCACAATAAACAAGCCTATGCCGGTGCCGGTTATGGCCTTACCCAAACCCTCAAAGCCGCCTGTAGCCACCTCAGAGCTTATTTTTAGGGCTTCCATCGCTTTAGTACCCGCGCCCGCGCCGCTGTTAAAGGTTTTAGAATTATCAAGCGCGGCTGATACCTGCTTTTTGTAATTGCCAAATGCATCACTCACCTGGCCGGCTATATCCCGGAAGGTATTGAACTGTTTCACGGTTTCGCCAATTGATTTGGCTACGGGGTTGGTTTTTTCGGCAGCCTCCACCAATCCTTTGGCATATTCGCCGAGCGATTTTTTGGTTTTGTCGGTATCGGTTTGCAGGCCGGTATGTTGTTTGGCAAGGTCGGCGGCGGCTTTGGTGTTGTCACTCAGGCTTTTGGTATAATCTTTAAAAGCGTCTTTGCTTTTATTAGCCGCTTCGGTAGCTTTTTTGAGCTGCTCGGTTACCTTGTCAAAGGCTTCGCCGCTATCCTTTCCGGATGCTTTAAGCAGGTTTAACTGATCTGTTAACGTACTTACGCTTGCCTTGGCGTTGGCTACGTTTTGGGTGAGGGCCGCGGTATCAATATCGATACTGAGGAGGGCTTTTTTGGTATCGTCCATATGGGTGAATTGGGTTTTTAGTTGAGAGTTTTGGGTTGCGAGTTGTTTTGTTTTGGTTTTGATTTTTAAAAAAGGGTTGTCATGCGGAGCCTGTCGAAGCATGGTATGTGTGGCCTTTGCGCTCCGTTCTTCGACAGGCTCAGAATGACAGCCGACGCTCTTTTTGACTTTTAGCTTTTGACTTTTAGCTTTCTACTTTTAGCTTTCTACTTTTAGCTTTTTACTTTGCGAGTTTGTTCTTTTGTCTTCGACACAAAAGAACCAAAAAGTCAAGGCTGCAGAGAGGCTTCTTTGCCGCACGGGGCCTTTGCGCACTATCGGTCAGAACCACGGGCTGCCCATCTTTTGCGCCTTTACGCACCTGACCGCGCTTCGGCAAAACCTGGAATGCCCC
>JANXTT010000134.1 GCA_025352225.1 Mucilaginibacter sp.
CTTTGTATTTCACGGTGGCTCTGGCTCAACCCAGGAAGAGATCCGCGAGGCTATCTCTTACGGTGCTATCAAAATGAACATAGATACCGATATGCAATGGGCATTTTGGGAAGGCATAAAAGATTATTACCAGGCTAAAGAAGGTTATTTGCAAACACAGATAGGTAGCCCGGATGGTGACGATTCGCCAAACAAAAAATACTATGACCCACGTGTTTGGTTGCGTAAAGGCGAAGATACATTTGTTAAACGCTTAACTGCCGCGTTTGACGATCTGAATTGTATTGACGTTAACAGCAAACTGTAACACTACATCAAACTCATTTTTTAAAGCACCATGCAACATGTATGGTGCTTTTTTGTTACCTGGATATTACAATAACAGAAACCAATGCAGATACAAGCACATAAAGTTACCCAGTCTAACGATCTTCAAAATGTATTCGCTATAAGGCGTAAGGTATTTGTTGACGAACAACACTGCCCGCCCGAATTGGAATGGGAGTTTGAAGAAGAATCCAACCACTTTTTAGCTTTTGTTGATGATAGGCCGGCCGGTGCTGCCCGCTGGCGTAAAACAGACAAAGGCTATAAGCTTGAACGTTTTGCAGTGTTGCAAGGCTTTAGGGGCATGGGCGTAGGCCAGGCCCTGGTTAAAGCCGTTTTGGCTGACCTGCCAGCGGATGCTGGTTATGTTTACTTACATGCGCAATTGCCAGCCATACCGCTATACCAAAAATGCGGTTTTACAAAAACAGGCCCCGAGTTTGAAGAAGCGGGCATCAGGCATTACAAAATGGTTTTATCAAGCCGATAGCATGTCCACTAAAAACTAATCATCGCTTTTAGGCAAATGCTCACTTGCAACGATCTCCTCGCGCGAAAACTTGCGGATGATTAACCGTGTACCGCCATTATAGCTAAAATAGCTCCCTATCCAATTAATAAACACAATTACCCGATTACGGAAACCTACCAACGATATCAGGTGAACAAACATCCATACCAACCAGGCAAAAAAGCCCTGGAAACGTATTTTACCAATATCCACAACGGCTTTGTTACGCCCAACAGTGGCCATGGAGCCTTTGTCAAAATATTTGAAAGGCACGGTAGGCTCCCCGTTCATTATCCTTACAAAGTTTTTAGCCAGGTGGTCACCTTGTTGCATAGCTACAGGCGCAACTCCGGGATGCCCTTTTGGCGTTTGTTCCGTTAGCATGGCGGCTACATCGCCAATGGCAAAAATATTCTCAAAACCAATTACCTTGTTAATATCATCTGTTTGGATACGGTTGCCACGTACAATGGTTTCGTTAGGCAGGCCATCTACTCCTGGCCCTGCACACCTGCCGACCATATTACGTTATGGGTTTTTATCTTATGCCCATCCGCAAAGGTTAACTCCGACCCGTTATATTCTTTAACTGTAACGTTAGTGAGTACCTGTACACCCATATCCTTTAAAAAGTCGGTCGCTTTGGCTGATGCCTGTTCAGACATTACTTGCAATAATTTGGGTAAACCTTCTACATGGTAAACATGCATTTCGTCCTTATTAAGTTCCGGATAGTCTTTATGTAATATATGGTTACGTAATTCGGCTATAGAGCCTGATAATTCAACCCCGGTTGGCCCGCCGCCTACAATTACAAAGTTCATATAAGGTTCGCGGGCTTCTTTTGTTGGTAACAATATCGCTTCCTCCAAATTTTGCAATATCATACTCCGCAGGTTTAACGCCTCGGGTATGCTTTTCATTGGCATGGAGTAGTGTTCTATTGCTTTGTTACCGAAAAAATTACTGGTTGACCCTGTGGCTATAACCAGGTAATCGTATTGTATTTCGCCTATTGTAGTGTCAATGGTGTTTCGTTCCGGATATATTTTTGTTACCTCGGCTATTCTAAAGCGGAAGTTTTTTTGACCCTCAAATATTTTCCTCAACGGGAAAGCGATAGAATCGGCCTCAAGGCCACCCGTAGCAACCTGGTATAGCAGGGGTTGAAACGTATGATAATTATGCTTGTCGAGCATAACTATATCAACAGCTTTATCTTCCAGGTTTTTTGCAACTTCAATGCCGCCAAACCCACCGCCAATAATAACTATTTTGGCAAATTTTGATTTTTGTGGAGTATCCATAATGCTATTAATAACTATTTATCAATTCTGTTTGAAATATAATAAAAAAGGCTCCGGTTTTTTAACCGGAGCCTAACTTTATTTTTTAAGAACTGTTTAACGCAGGTCTTTTTTACCAAAGTCAATTATAACCGGTGTTGCTATACAGATTGACGAATATGTACCAAAACATACACCGATCAGCAATGCGAACGAGAACCCTCTGATTACATCACCACCGAAAATAAACAAGATCACCAACACAAAAATTACCGTTAATGCTGTGATAATGGTACGGCTCAATGTGCTGTTAATAGCCTGATTAATAACCTCTTTGGGGTTATCGGTTTTAGAATGGTGTAATTCAAGAAACTCACGGATACGGTCAAACACAACCACGGTATCATTAATAGAATAACCAATTACCGTTAATATGGCGGCTATAAAGGCCTGATCAATATCTAACGAGAATGGTAAAGCATCTTTAAATAACGAGAAGAATGATAGCACCAACAAAGCATCGTGCGCGGTAGCGAACATGGCACCTAAACTAAATTGCCATTTGCGGAAACGTATCAATATATAGAATGAGATAATAATGATAGCGAATATTACGGCATAAATAGCTTTAGACTGCAAATCGCTGGCTATGGTTGCCCCAACTTTTTGCGAACTCATAATTTCGTATTTTCCGGGTACCTGCGCAAGGCCTTGTTTTAAGTTTGCCTCAACTTTGGTATCACCACTTTGGGTGTTATCATCAATCAGGTAATTGGTAGTAACACGCACCTGTTTGCCATCCGTGCCAAAGGTTTTAACTTCGGTACCTTTATTTAAAGTTTTAGCAACCGAAGCCCTAATGCTTTCACTTGAAATGGTGTTTTCATAACGAACTACATAAGTACGGCCACCCTGAAAATCTACCCCGTAATTAAAGCCGCGGGTAACCATTGATATTATACCAATTAGTATAAACACACCCGAGAAAGCATAAAATTTAAAACGATTTTTTACAAACGCGTAGTTAGCATTTTTAAACGTATGCGAGCTCCATGGGTTTGAAAATTTTATATCGGTGTCTTTCTTTAACATCCATTCAAATATCAACCTCGAGATTAAAATTGAGCAGAACAGAGAAGTTATAATACCGATCATCAAAGTAGTAGCAAAACCTCTTATCGGGCCCGAGCCAAACACAAACAGTATTGCACCGGTTAAAAAAGTGCTGATGTTAGAGTCGAGGATGGATGATAAGGCGTTTTTAAAGCCATCAGCGATAGCGATGCGCAACGACTTGCCATGAGCAAGTTCCTCACGTATTCGTTCGTATATCAACACGTTGGCATCTACAGCCATACCCAGGGTAAGTACTATACCTGCAATGCCCGGCATGGTTAATACCGCGTTTAAGCTGGCTAAAACCCCCATCAGGAAAAACACGTTAACTATTACAGCAACGTTAGCCACTGTACCCGCGCGATTGTAATAGGCTATCATGAAAATTAACACCACTACAAAACCCAGCACACATGATAATAAACCAGCTTGAATAGCTTCCTGGCCCAATGATGCTCCTACAACTTCTTCGGCCACAATACGTGCCGGGGCTGGTAAACGGCCCGACTTTAATACATTGGCTAAATCCTTCGTGTCTTCAACAGTAAAATGCCCGTCAATTGATGATATTCCACCGGCAATTTCACTTTGAACCGTTGGTGCCGAGTATACATAGTTATCTAAAACAATGGCGATAGCTTTTTTTGGATCTTTTGATGATGCTTCGGCGGTAACCCTTCTCCATTTGGCAGCACCATCAGAGTTCATTACCATTACAACTTCGTTGGTTCCTTTCTGACTTTGATCAGGCCTTGCGTCTTGTATCACGTCTCCAGCCAGCACCGGGCCGTTGTCCGCACCCGATAATTTAATGGCATAAAGTTCAACTCTCGGAATGTTATCAGTAAAGCGGCCTGCAAGCTCTTTTTCATCTAGCGGTTTAACACCCCATAGTAGTTTTAAATTACGCGGCAAAACCGATAAAGCTTCTTTTGAAGCCAATAACGCGTTTATTTTAGCCGTATCTTTTAATTTTGAATAACCAATTATTGGTCCGGGTATGGCGGCCGTCTGTCCGTCTTTTCCTCGGTACATATTTGGTTCAAGCGCATTGGCATTAAGTAATGGGCTGGCATCGGTATTGTTGTTGTTAACAACCTTGCCAGAGTCTTTTTGAACTTTTTCTAACTTTTTTAACAAACTTATAGCATTTGCTTTATCAGTTTGGGGTGCTGTTTCTGTATGAGGTTTAGCTACAGTATCTTTTTGCGATTTCTGCGCTTTTAATTTTGCAGCCAATATGTTATTGACATTAATCAATAGCTGAATAGATTCAGCATTATCAAAAGTTTCATAAAACTCAAGTTTTGCAGAGCCTTGTAATAGTTTACCTACACGGTCTTTATCAAATACACCTGGAAGCTCAATCAATATACGATTGGTGCCTTGTTGTAACTGAATATTAGGCTGTGTAACCCCAAACTGATCAATACGGGTTCTTAAAACCGTGAACGATTGTTTGATGGCAACATTAGCCTGATCTTGCAGGTAAGTTTTTACTTCGTTGTTTGAAGCGTTGTATTTTAAGTGCTCCTGATTTTCTTTGGTCGAAAATATAGCCGCTAGTTTTCCATTCGGGGCCAACTTCTCATACTCGCGTATAAACAGCGTAATATAATCGGTAGTGCTTGTTTTTGAAATCGCATCGGCATTAGCTAGCGCCTGGTTAAAAACAACATCAGGGTTATTATCTGATAATGATTTTATCAGTTCAACCAATGATATTTGCATGGTAACATCCATACCGCCTTTTAAGTCAAGGCCTAAAGCCAATTCTTTGTCTTTACAGTATTGATAGGTATGTTTAAATACCGGGTACACTGGTTGTGTAGCCATAGAATCCAAATACCCTCTCTCTTTGGTTGTGTTGCCTTTGGCGTATGCCTTGGCGTCATTCTCAACTTTCTGAGCCACAAATGTGAACGAAAGTTGGTACAAGCACACTATCGCCAATAATATGGCGAAAAATTTAATAATCCCTTTACCTTGCATCGTAAATCAAAAAATGTATAATTAAAATATGTTTATAAGCGTTTTAAACAAGACGGCAAATCTAATAAAATTTCGCAACTACGAATTTTAAAATTCAGAAATTTAACATGTTAATTTTGGCGGCTTTAAAGTTGAGTGAAAAATATGTCGAGTCCTAAAAAAGGTTGACTATTTTGGTGATACAATAATTGATAAAAAAGTTCAAACATCCACCAAAGATGTTTGAACTTTTTGTTTGTAGGTTTTTACTTTAATAGCTTGTTGACGATGCATTTGTATTGGTG